>PWXL01000121.1 GCA_003561145.1 Candidatus Atribacteria bacterium | reverse complement strand
GTTTGTATATGGTTTATCCACAGTGGTGCCGTCGATTCGAACTTCTCCCTCAGTGGCTTTCATTAACCCAGCTATGACCATCATCAGTGTGCTTTTACCGCAACCACTCGGCCCCAAAACTGCAATAAATTGGCCTTTTTCGATATTCATCGATATGTTTGAAAGAGCTACCAGAGATTGCGATTGGTTGAAAAAAGTTTTCGAAACATTACTAATGGACAAAAATGTATTCTTTTCAAACACTGAATGCAACGCCTCCTCTATCATTTCCTTGGAATACAGCGAAGGCCCTGATGCGTAATAATCAAGGTGGGTGCTCATGGCACCCACCTTGATTATTACAGTCTGTGGTTACTCTTGAAGCTTTTACGGGAGAAACTCGTTTGTGTAAAAATCCTCGGGTTCTAAAGATATATCCAATTCGCGATACGTTTCCATAATGAATAAAGTTTCTTCCCAGTCTTCGTAGCAGTTATACAGTAAAGGAGCATCTGGACAGTTAGGAGAGCCTATCTGATTAACATAGGCCCTTGCTTGATTTTCGGTAACCACAGGATCAAGTTCTGGTTTCGCTTGTAATAACATCCGTATCCCTTCATCGGGATCCTGCATATAATCCTCAAGGCTCCTCTCGATCGCTCGTAAGAACCTTCTAATCAAGTCTGGGTTTTCCTCAATGAGATCATGATGCACAAAAATGCCGAGGTTCAACACGTTGACACCATGGTCTGCAAAATCCAAGCTTACTGCGGGTACACCTTGGCCTTCTAAAATAAAATTCTGATCCGCCGAAGAACCGAGAAGGGCATCTGCTTGCCCTTCAAGCACAACGGGCACCTTGGCGGCTGCATCTACGTACACCAAGTCAATTTTCGCAGCATCCAAGTTATTTACTGAAACAACAGCCGGCCAAATCTGCGTTAAAGCATCCCCGGCGGTTACTGCAAGTTTTTTACCCTCTAAGTCTTCCAACTTTGCAATACCGCTGTCCTCACGAGCTATCACTGCAAGAGAGCTCTTGGGAGTTATCATGGCGACACAAACGATTTCCATACCTTTTTCGATCATTGGAATAAGCGCGGCAGCATCAGCTAATCCAAAAGTGTCTGATTTGTTGTCTACCAGCATTGCGGTAGGGCCAGAGCCGCTGCCTTCGTTCAACTCAAGGTCTATTCCCTCATCCTGGAAATATCCCTTTTCCAGGCCAAGGAAATATGGTACATGGGGACCTGTTACACGCCAATTCAGTCGCAGAGATGCTCTTTCTAAGGGTTCATCTGACGCATATGCCTCGGAAAATGCGAATTGACCTGACACCATAATAAACAAAACTGTCAATAGTAAAGAAACGAATTTCATCCCTCTCTTAACCATTTCACACCTCCTGGTTTAAAAAATCATATATTTCTCAGCTTGTACGATCTTCCTACTACCCCCCTTTCTGGATTTCCTCAGTTTGAGATATGTGCCAAGGGATAAGGAGTCTCTCGAGGAACTCCACTCCAAAGTAAAGTAAGAACCCAAGCAGGGTGAGGACGATGATGGCCGAAAAGGATAAATCAGTTTGAAGGTCTCCCTGTGCTGTGAGTATGATGTAACCTAATCCTGCATCCCCACCTATGAATTCACCTATCACGGCACCAACAGTTGCAGTGATAGCAGCCATCTTGAATCCTGCAAACAAGGTAGGAAGAGAATTTGGTAACCTCACTTTCAAAAACATGTCCAATCCCGTTGCCCCCGTGGAACGAGCGAGGTGAACTATTTCTGGGTTGATAGATTTTAAACCTACCACTCCATTCAATAAAACCGGGAAAAAAGAAAGCAAGAACACAATCATTACCTTCGGCAATAAACCAAATCCGAACCAGATGATAAAAATCGGAGCGAGAGCGACTTTTGGAACGAGCTGAGAAAAAACAAGGAGGGGATAAACCGTTTGTTGCATGATTTTTGAGAAAGCAATAGGTATAGCCAGAAGCAAGCCCAGAGAAACGGCAGTGAGATATCCGATGAGCATGCTTCTGATCGTGAAACTCGCTCCTGTCAAAAGCAATCTCCCATAGCGAATAGTGGATACGATGATTTCTGAAGGTCGTGGTAAAATGTAGGCTCGGATTTCCATCAGAATGACGAAAAGTTCCCAGATAACGAGAAACGCTAACAAGGAAAGAATCGCCTGAACATGCTTGTTCGCGAAAAAGAGCTTAAACAACTTCATGATCGTCGAAGTCACCCGTACAATCGATTTCCCTATTGAGCTTTGAAGAGAGCTCCGCTCCGAATATGACCTGCATATAATGACGAGCCTCACTCCCGGGGACTGGTTCATCTGCATTGTGTTCTATGCTTTTTGTGAAAGCCTTCCACTCTTCAACCAAGGCTTCATGCATCCAATCATCTGCACCTGAACCCTTCACCTGCTCCCATTTCTCTTCCTTCCCGATTGATACACCAGCTGCAAAATCTATATTCATTACCCCCTTCGTGCAGGTAAGTTCAGTGAGATGCTTTGGAGCACCATACTTATAACCCGTGCTTACAACAGTACCGAAACTGCCGTTTTCAAAACGTAGGAACAACAATCCTGCATCATCCGCTTCCTGCTTGTGAAAACGAGTGTCAAGCTTTGCAGAAACACTGAGAACCCGGCTTTCTACTAACCAAATCAGCCGATCGAGGCAGTGTATTCCAGCAGTGAGGAGCATTCCCCCTCCGCTTTGACGGTCAAGGTGCCACGGCCGCCTGTTGTGCTCCATCCAATATTTTGACATTGTACTCATTCCAATCACTATTTCGCCTACTTCACCTGATTCGATAATTTCCTTTGCCACGGTATAGGCTCTACTGAAACGGTTTATATGACCAACCATGAGCTTGACCTTGTTCTTTTGTTGAGCGGCAATAATTGCATCGCAGTCATGGAGGGACAGAGCCATTGGTTTTTCTATGAGCATATGTTTTCCTTGTTGTGCAGCTTCCAAGGCAACAGGAGTATGCAGTGAGTGAGGAGTCGCGATAACGACAATATCCACGGTTGGATCGGAAAGCAATTCCCGGTAATCAGTATACCCTTGTATTCCAAACTGCTTACAAAATCCTTTAAGAGCCTCCCTGTTTGTTCTGCATGCGGATATTAACCGAAGGCCGGGAATTGCCTTTATAGCAAGTGCATGCATTTCTCCAAAAAAACCAGCTCCTATGATTCCGACGTTCATGATCAATTCACCGCCTGCTGTGGTTCTTTTCTGAATTGAGACATACTGCCTTTGCATAAATATCATCAAGCAGCAACATCGCTCTATAGCATTCTTCTATTGATGCTATCGGCTTGCGTCCGGACGACAATCTATCTAAAGTATCTTTTCCAAATTTTTCATATCGTTCCGCTGAACTAATGTTCGGAATGGTCGTCTTCATACCATCGTCAAGCGTTGTAATTTCTAATGTGTCCTGTCGGTCAACGAGGTAGCAGTTAGAGGCTGAAACCCTCCATTCGAAATCACCGCCGGCCTCCCTTGTGGCATATGAATAGCCTGCTTCCAGGGTTCCAATGATACCTCCATCGGAGATAACAAGGGCGGCTCCCATTTCTTCAACCGGTAAATTGTGTATCCGGTGTGAGATAGTTGAGCCAATAACTTCAAATGAGTTACTATTTGAAAAATGAATGAACGCATCTGCCGCGTGAATTCCTAGATTCCTTAGACAACCCCCTCCGGATAACTCCGGGTGTAACATCCATCCTGCATTCATTTTTTCGTAACGCTGAGGAATTCCATTTATAATTCGAAAATGTGAGTGTAAGCGTGTTCCAACACGTCCTGCTTGTTCCAATTTAGAGAGTTGTTCCCACAATAGGCTATAACGGTTTACCAGGGGGACTGCAATAAAAGTACCCTTACGGGTTGCTTCCTCAGCCAGTTGTTCAATATCCCTCGCGTTTATTCCTATGGGCTTTTCGATACCAAAAGGGATGCCAATAGAGAGAAGATCCTTAACGATGTCCGGCATGTCTATATGCTTTCCCATGGCCATCAAAAAGTCCGGCTTTACCATTTCAATCATTGAGAAATAATCCAAAAAATATTCACAACTCAACTCCTTAGCGTATTTTTCTGCAAATCCTTGATTTGTGGATGAAACACCAACGATATTTGCACCAGCTTTCTGAAATGCGTTAGCATAAAAACCAGCGTGCCAATGACTCACTTCAACGAGTGCAATACTTTTCACGTAAGTGGTCACCTCTCTCTAGCTTTCAAACCAATAAATAATTGCATTGAATTAATTGTGTTTCAGTTTAACCAACCTGGATTCAGGACTT
>PWXL01000242.1 GCA_003561145.1 Candidatus Atribacteria bacterium | reverse complement strand
TGGGACAACTCCCCGGCGGGAGGGAGCTTTCCGGCGGGGAAGGCGGCCATCACATCTTGTACCAGTTTTTCCAGGTAGTCGAGAAGTGCTTCCACACCGGCTCGAGCCTTATCCGAGGATGCGGCACTACATTTTCCCACCACACCTTCCGGGTAGGCGGCTATTTCAATGGGACCCCCCCCTACATGGCCGTACCAGGCAATGGCCCGGTGCAGAAGGTTTCCGGCTTTGTCAATGTGACCTTCGGGAAGGTACCCCCTGGGTGTTGTGTCCACCGCCCATTCCTGGCGGCAAAATTCGGGAAAGAGTGCCAGGCTCCAGGAGGTTTCCACTTCGTCCGCATGTATAAACGGTGTTTCATAGGGACCCCCTTGTTCTTTTGTCTTGAACTGGTCCTGGATGGCATGGTACCAGTTGACGTTGAAAATCATGGAGGGGACCTGGAAAATTTTTGCGAACTTGTGTATCGCGGCTGGAATGACGAATTCTTGTCCATGTCCATTAAGAAGTACCTGTTTACGGAAGCCCGTGTTCCAGAAGCCGGCGATGACGCTCACCAGGAGGTTGACAAAAGCATCATCTTGGACGGGAACGGTACCGGGCATACCGATGTGGTGGTAGGGATGGTAGCCGTACCATATGGGTTCGGCTACCGTGCAGCCGGTGGCCTCTGCGACTTGTTCTGCCATCCTGGTCACCAGGAACGTGTCTTCCCCGGTGGGTGCGTTCGGACCGTGATTCTCGGTGCTGCCCACGGGGATGATGATCAGGTCGTTCTCCTTGAGTTTGTCTTCGATTTGCTTGCTGGTCAGGGTCTGGTAATAGACACCGTCGGGTTTTTCCATCTGGCCCCCGGTTGGAGGTATCTGCCATTTTCCCATGGAATAGTCTCCTTTCCTTGCACGTCCTTCCCTGTAAGTTTACTGGTTGAGGGCGGTCACTTTGACCAGGTTTTTGTCGGTTTGCAGGCAGTGTATGTGTTCGGGTATCTGGTCGAAGGGTACTGTTTTTGAGATGGCCTTGGTGACATCCATGCCCGCCGCCATGAGGGAGATAACACGCGGGAAGGTTCCATGGCCGGAGTGTCCCTGCGAACCCACTATCTGTGCCCGCCGTACCTGAAAGACTTCACCGGAGAGAGGTATGGAAACGTCGGCCCGCGCCACCACGACTACTGTAGCGTTGATGCCCCGTCCGTTCCAGATGCAGTCTTCAATGTCTTTCCACACAATCTGGGGCACGCCGGATGCTTCGAGATACAGTTTCGCTCCCAGGCTGTTGGTGTGTTCGAGCACTACGTCAGTGAATTTCTCCCGGGTGGGATCGAAGGTAATATCGGCTCCAATGTGGCGGGCCATTTCCCGGCGGACTTCAGAAGGCTCGGAAAGGATAACGTTCACCGCTCCCGCCCGCTTCAGTACAGCGCAGGCAGCGAGGCCGATAGGCCCTCCACCCAGAATGACCACGCTGTCACCTGGACGTATACCCCCACCCCGCTCTATACAGGCGTTGTACGCTACCGAGGTGGGCTCAACCAGGCTTCCGGCCAGAAAGACTTTTTCCCCGGGGTAGACCTCGGCAAGTTCATGCAAGCTCCACAGGTATTTAGCGTCCACTACCAGGTATTCGGCGAAAGCTCCGTCCACATCGAAACCAAGTTCATGCAGGCTCTCACAATGGTTAGGAAAACCATCGGCGCATGGACGGCCCCTGCCGCACCACAACATTTCTTCGGCGGTGACCGGTTCACCGGCTTCAAAGGGTTTGCCGGTGCGGCGGTTGAGGGCTTGGGGACCGGCTTCCACTACTTCACCGGAGAATTCGTGTCCCAGGGTTACCGGAAATCCGGTAAGACCGGGATAGAGGATATAATTTTTTTCATCGCACTGTGCCATGTGGACATCGCTGCCGCACACTCCACATGCTCTCACCTTTACCAGAACATCGGTAGGCTGAGAAATGGCAGGGACAGGGACATCTTCTACCATGACCTGGGGATCTTTCCAGACCTTGCTTCCCAGCCAGCATACCTTACCTTCACTGTCTTTGGGGCCTGGTTGGTACTCCGCCCGCGGATTCCATTGAGCATGCAGTCTGACCGCTTTCATCAAAAAAACCTCCCCGCAAGATGTTCGATTTTCGGCCCGGTTGTGAAACCGTTCCCATTATAATTGACCGGGAATTTATTTTCAAGGGGTTTTCATCCCATTATTTTTTACTCAGAAAAACAATAAAATGCCTCTATTCATGGCCCTTTATGTGTGCTTGCCAAGCGTCACGACCTGGCTTATAATGGTAGCGGTACCATAAATGGAGCGCTTGTTATGAAAAAAAACCCTACCATCCTGGACATAGCCCGTGAAGCGGGGGTTTCCAAGAGCACGGTTTCCCGCATACTGAACAACGCAGAAAACGTCTCTCCTGGAACCCGCAAGCGAGTGCTTGAGGTTATGTTGAAACATCGCTACCGCCCAAACTTTTTCGCCCGCGGCCTGGGCGGACGCCGTACCGGTGTGGTGGGGGTGGTCGTGACCGATATTACCAACCCCTTTTACTCGGTACTGGTTAGGGGCATAGAAGATGTATGCCGGGTGTACCGGTATAACATTTATTTATGTAATACCGACGGCCGGGAGGAAGAAGAAAAGATTCATATTGATTCATTGATGGAACGCAAGGTAGACGGGGTGATACTGGCTTCCACCATGCTCACCGAACACAGCCTGGCGGATCTTCTCGAGCGGGATGTCAAGCTGGTGTTGGTTGCCCGCTTACCGGAGGATCACTCGTCTTTCAACTTTGTTGTGGTGGATAACGTAATGGGGGGGTATTTAGCGGCAAAACATCTTATAACCCTGGGCCATGAACGCATCGCTTACATTGCAGGACCCTGGCTTTCCTCTCCCAACCTTGATCGTTTTGCGGGTTTCCGAAGAGCGCTGGGGGAAGTCGGTCTGGGAGTGGATGAAAAAGATATTGTGCAGGGAGACTTTAAGATGGAAAGCGGGTACCTGGCCGGTATGAAACTGGCCAAATCCCTTTCTTCCCGTCCCAGTGCGGTGTTTGCTGCTAATGATGCCATGGCGGTCGGCGCCAAGGAAGCATTTTCAGAACTCGGCATGGATGTGCCCCACGATATGTCCGTTGTCGGGTTTGACGACATACCGCTGGGAGCCTTGCGTTGCGTGCAGCTCACCACGGTTTCCCAGTCTATCTATGACCAGGGAGCCATCAGCGGAAAAACATTGATCGAACGCATACTTCACCCCGATAAAGGGGGCATACAGCAGATTGTCCTCCCGCCGAAGCTCGTGGTTCGCAAAACCTGTGCCCGTGTACCAACCAGGGAAAAAAGGGGAGAGAGGAGTGGAACGTGATGCGTACGAGTTTTGCGGTATCGCTGCAAAAAACAGGTTTTCAGGCGGTAGCTTTTCAAAAATCGGTTCAACCCTTGCTTCGATATATCAAAGAATTGGGGTTTACGGGAGTTGAATTGGCGGTACGTGATCCTTCCTTGCTTGACTGGAAGGAGCTAACAGGGACACTCGATGGAATGGGGCTGCCGGTATGTGCCCTGGGTACAGGGCAAGCTTTCCTGGAAGAGGGGCTGAGTCTGAGCGCGCTCGACGGGGACATCTCGCGGCGTGCGTTGGACCGTTTACGGATGCATATAGAACTGGCTGAATCCCTGCAGAGCCTCGTCATAATCGGCCTGATACGGGGCAACCTCCCCTCTGGGGAAGGTATGTGGGAGCGGGCCTGGGAACACTTCCGGGAAAATGTGTCCTTACTGGCTGATGAAGCGTTAACACGGGGGGGACGCCTGGTAATCGAACCCTTGAACCGGTATGAAGTCAATTTTCTGCACACGGTAGAAGAAACCCTCGAGTGTATCGGTTCCCTCGCAGCACAAAATGTGGGGGTACTGGCAGACACGTATCATATGAATATCGAGGAGGTGGATATGGCCGCCTCCCTCCTCATGGCGGAGAAGAAGCTGTGGCATGTTCACGTCGCTGATTCGAACCGCTTGGCGCCGGGAATGGGTCACCTGGCTTTCACCCCCCTTCTCAACGTCCTGAGGGAGATGGAGTATACAGGGTACGTTTCCGCAGAAATTATTCCACGGCCTGACCTTGAAGAAGCCGCCCGTAATACCATGTCCTTTTTCCGTGAAATGAATATTGCTGTATAATTGTAGTTACTCACGATTCACGGAATGAAAGGAGGCTAGGCGATGAATGACCAGCGCTGCGCGATCGGTGTGATAGGAATGGCTGTGATGGGACAGAACCTGGCTCTCAACATCGCCCGTAAAGGATATCCAAC
>PWXL01000130.1 GCA_003561145.1 Candidatus Atribacteria bacterium | reverse complement strand
TGGTTGATTACCAGGAGGGTTCGGTGGTGAGCAGGACATTGCTGGAAAAACCCACCGGTACAGTGACAGCGTTTGCCTTTGACCGGGAGGAGGGTTTGAGCGAGCATACCGCTCCTTTCGATGCCCTGGTACAGGTAGTGGAAGGAGAAGCGGAGATTGTTATATCCGGGAGGCCCTTCCAGGTGAGGGAAGGGGAAATGCTGGTGATGCCGGCGGGGGAACCCCATGCTCTGCGCGCGGTGGGAAGGTTCAAGATGTTGCTCACTATGATACGGTCTTGAAGAGGATAGGGAGGTGAATGAAATGGGGGAGAAAGAGATTGCAGGGGTACGAATACAGTGCATGCAGGGGGATATTTCCTCACAGGATGATATGGACGCGGTTGTCAATGCAGCCAACGCCGAACTCATGCCGGGTGGGGGGGTGGCCGGAGCCATCCACCGGACGGCCGGGCCGGGGTTGGCCGAGGAGTGCATCCCACTGGCTCCAATCAAGTCCGGAGAAGCGGTGATAACAGGTGCCCATCGCCTGCCAAACCGCTATGTTATTCATTGCCTGGGTCCAGTATACGGTATTGACCGGCCGGAAGAACAACTCCTCGCATCATGCTACCGCAATGCTCTCAAAAGAGCCGAAGAACACGGTGTTACGTCGGTGGCATTTCCGGCCATATCAACGGGAGCTTTCGGATATCCCCTCGAGGAAGCTGCCCGGATTGCTTTGCACACCATAGCAGAGGAAGCACCTGCACTGCGAACGGTGAAAATAATACGGTTTGTCCTTTTCTCTGCGCGTGATTACGATGTGCATGAAGAAATACTGGCACAACTTGTTCCGGAGGGCCGGATGTAAACGGAGAAAATCATTTGAGAGAGTAGCCGAAAAGGAGTTTCAGAGGACATGCATAAAAAGCTGGGAACGTATTGTTTCTGTGTGCTGTTATTCATTCTGTGTCTTTCACTCTCACCGGCGGCGGCTACCCAGCAAGTGGCCGATGCCATTGTCAAAATCTACGCCGTATATGATGTACCGGACTACTACAATCCCTGGAATATGAGGGGACCTCGTTCCCGTACCGGATCGGGAGCCATTGTTGCAGGAAACCGCATTCTTACCAATGCTCACGTGGTGAGCAACGAGACCTTTCTGCAGGTTCGAAGGCATGGGGAAACAGAACGTTTTATCGCGCACGTTGAAGCCGTATCCCACCAGTCGGATCTTGCGCTTGTACGGGTGGAGGATGAAACTTTTTTTTCCGGAGTGACACCGCTTGAACTGGGGGAACTCCCCCCTACCTACCAGGAGGTGAGGGTGTATGGTTTCCCCTTGGGAGGGGACACCCTGAGTATTACGCGGGGGGTGATTTCCCGTATTGAACACCAGCCTTATGTACACAGCTCGGTGACCTTGCTTGCCGGTCAGATAGATGCGGCCATCAACCCCGGAAACAGCGGCGGTCCGGTGATAGTGGATGGAAAAATTGCAGGAGTGGTGATGCAGAGCATACCCCGTGCACAAAACATCGGCTACATGGTGCCCACTCCTGTGATACGCCATTTTTTCGAAGGGCTCGAGGGGGGAAAATACCAGGGGTTTCCTTCCCTTGGGGTGCTCCTCCAGAATATGGAAAACCGGGACATGCGGAGAAAATACCGCATGAAAGATCGGCAGTCCGGTACTCTTGTGATAGAGGTGCTCCCTGCTTCCTCCGCCGAGGGAATATTGTTGGAAGGAGATGTGCTCCTTTCCATTGATGGATATGATATCGCCAATGACGGTACCGTCGAGTTTCGATCGCGGGAGCGAACCAGCCTTGCCTATACCATCCATAGCCACCAGGTAGGAGAGACTGTCCAGTTACAGGTATTACGGGAGGCAGAAGAGGTTACTCTATCGGTCCCACTTTTGCGCACGGTTGAGGATAACTGGCTTATACCCATGGAGCGTTACGGAACAGATCCCACGTATTTCCTTTACGGAGGGCTGGTTTTCAGCCCCTTGAGCAAAGATCTTCTTTCTGTATGGGGGGTGGAGTGGTATGACCAGGCACCCAATGAACTGGTGGCGATGCTCTCTCATAATGTTCCCAGCGAGGAAGGGGAACAGGTGGTGGTGATCCTGCGGGTGCTGGCTGCCGAGGTAAACGATGGGTATCAACATACCGCTCACTGGGTGATCGAACGTGTGAACGGCCGCCCTATCCTGAACATGAAAGAGTTGGTGCGGGTAATCGAGAAAGAGGATGAAGAACCATTTGTTGTTCTTGAAAGCTCCAGAGGCCGCCACATCGTTCTTGACCGGGAACGAGCACAGGAATCACATCCTCAAGTATTGGCTACGTACCGGATAGCCCATGACAGATCACAGGACTTGAGGTAAAAGATATGGTATAGAGCGTTTCCCCGCTTTGCTCAGTGGAGCGAAACGAGGTGATTTGCACTGCAACCCGGTTTTTGTTATTCTGAAGCCTGGAGTTTGAGTGGAGACAGGGCGCTTTGCGAGAAAGATTCACTTTCTCCCAGGCGAGGGAACACATAGAATGCATCGTTTTCCCTCTCATTCGAGGCTGTGTGAGTGGAAGATTTTTGAATAATGTATGTATTGATGAGCGATGAGGAGGTGACAACCATGAGCGTTGAAACAACGGCAAAGGAGTTGGCCCATGCTCTTAAAGAAACATCTGAATTTTCTGACCTGAGCGCGGCGGAAGCCCGTATTCAGCTTGATCCAAACGCTCAGCAATTGATTACGGAACTGGAGAAAAGTCAGCAGGAAATTCAGAAAGCGCAGAGTGATGGACAACCGGTGAGCAATAAGATTCAAGAAGTTCAACTCCTGCAGCAAAAGGCCCGGCAAAACGAGACACTTCAGCAGTTTTTCCAGGCACAGCAAGCATTCGGTAGGGTAATGGAAAAAGCTAACAAAGTAATCAGCCGGGAGCTATTTTCAAGGTCGTGATCCAGGGGGAAGAGTACCCGCATTGTGCTCTTCCCTCCATTCCCTTTATACTTCCATCTTCCTATCTCCATATCCGGTTATTGTTCATGATAACTCTGCTTTGAGGGTCTCACAGCGGTAGTGGAGCAGTACTGAGGAATGGAAAACGATATTTCACTTGCAGACGCCTGAGCGAAGAGGAGGAGTGACGTATGGGAAAAAAGGTGTATCACCAGGAAATGACCTTTTCAGACTTCAAAGAGGGAGGTTTCGATAAGGCTGTCATTGCTGTTGGTTCAGCGGAAAACCACGGTTTTCACCTGCCTTTTGGTTCTGATACTTTGGTCTCTCAGGCACTGGCGATGGAAGTGGCACAGAGAGTGAAGGGTATGATGGTACTCCCTCCTATCAATTACGGGATGAGCCGTCATTATGATGATTTCCAATTCACGCTGAGCCTGGAACACGAAACCGTTACCGCGGTATTGCGAGATGTGCTTGTTTCCACTATCAGGCAGGGCATAACCAGGATCATTGTGGTAAACGGGCATGACGGTAATATTGCTCCCATTGAAGCGGCTGCCCGGACTGTAAAGAACTCTCATCCTCATGTTTTTCTGGCATCCCTGGATGCCTGGTGGAATAAAATGGAAGAACTCCTTCCACCCGATACTTTTGAGGTATGGGGAGGCTTAGGTCATGCCGGGGAAGGAGAAACTTCTATTGTCTGCCATCTTTTCCCACAGTTCACACGGATGGAAAACGCTCGGGGTGTGGTGCCCGATCTTCCTGAAGGACCTGAAATCAAGTGGAGGTTCAATGAGTTAACACCGTATGGGGCTACCGGCGATCCTAGCAGGGCCAGTGCGGAAAAAGGGAAGAAAATGTTTGATGCGTTGGTGGAATACCTAGTTTCTTTCGTGCAATTCATGGAAGAGAAGGGTTGGAATTACGCACTTTCTGCCCGCTCATGAGGGGGAGCAGCAGCCATGTCCTTTCACTGCTTGAGGAGGCGGAAAACAAGGAAAGGAAACATATTATGGTACATGTGATGGATTCTCCAGGGGAAAACCACCTACCACGTGTATATATACAAGACGCCTCAGGACATGAAGGAAAAGAAGTGGAAGTGCAGGGGTGGCTTGCCAACAAGCGTTCCAGTGGAAAGGTAGCTTTCCTTCTCATACGTGATGGTACGGGCTTGATGCAGGCTACGGCTTTTGATGGAGATTATTTCAACCGTGACAAGCTCAAAAGTTTCAAGGCTGTTCCGCTGGAATCTTCAGTGATTGCACGGGGGAAGGTAAAAAGGGAAGAACGGGCGCCGGGTGGATATGAACTTGAACTCAGGGATTTCCGGCTATTGCACGCTGCTGAAGAGTATCCTATCCAAAAAAAAGAACATTCCGTAGATTTCCTTATGGAAAGACGCCACTTGTGGCTGCGCTCGAGCAGCCAACATGCAGTACTGCGGGTGCGAAACAGGGTTATGATGACTATACACGCTTTTCTGCAGGAGCGTGGCTTCACTCTCATCGATTCTCCTATTCTTACGCCTGCAGCGTGCGAGGGTACTGCGAGCCTTTTTGAGGTTCCATATTTTGACCTGGGACATGCCTACCTCTCCCAGAGTGGACAGCTCTACATGGAAGCCGCAGCCATGGCTTTCGGAAAAGTGTACTGCCTGGCTCCTACCTTTCGGGCGGAAAAATCGAAAACCCGCCGCCATCTTACTGAATTTTGGATGTTGGAACCGGAGGTAGCTTTTGCCGACTGGGTGGACAACATGGAGTTGCAGGAAAAACTGGTTTCCCATGTGGTTCAAGAGGTGCTCGAAAAATCACGCGAAGAGCTTGAAACACTGGGCCGGGACACACGCCTCCTGGAGAAAGTTTCCCCACCCTTTCCACGCATAACCTATGAAGAGGCCCTCGAGATTTTAAAGAAAAAAGAATTTCCCATAAGCTGGGGAGACGATTTGGGAGGAGATGAAGAAACAGCGGTTTCTGAGGATTTCGATCGTCCTCTATTCATTCACCATTATCCCGCCTCGGTGAAAGCTTTCTACATGCAACCGGATACAGAAAAGCCCGAACTTGTCCTGAATGATGACCTTATCGCTCCTGAAGGATATGGTGAAATAATCGGAGGCAGCCAGCGGATTCACGATTTAGCTCTTCTCGAGCAGCGTCTTGAGGAACATCGTCTTCCCAGGGAAGCGTTCGAGTGGTACCTGGATTTACGCCGTTACGGTAGTGTTCCACACTCCGGCTTCGGGTTGGGCATAGAACGTTTTACAGCCTGGGTATGCGGGATCCAACATATCCGGGAAGCGATACCCTTCCCGCGCCAGATATACCGTATGTATCCTTGATCCGCCAACGCACATTTATTATGGAAGCATCCATTGACAAACACTCAACGGTGGTGGTAGGATTCCTTTGTGCCTAAGGGCATGATATATTTTATATTCAGGAGGTTCTATATTACATGGCAACCGGTAAAGTGAAGTGGTTCAGCGCAACCAAGGGTTACGGTTTCATCGAGTCTGATGAGGGGGGAGATGTTTTTGTGCATTTCAGCGCGATCAATGGAGATGGCTTCAAGACTCTCGAGGAGGGTCAAGCTGTGGAGTTTGAAATGCAGGAGGGTGCAAAGGGTCCCCAAGCAGTCAACGTGATGAAGTTGTAAGGTTTTCCCCTTACAAGGTACGAAGAAACCCCGCCCGTTCGGGCGGGGTTTTTGTGTGGGTGCACCCGGCATGGGCAATGCCATAGTTATGAATGGTTGCCGGCGGGGTAGGAGAGAAAGGTTTGGTGCAAATAGGCGTCTGTGATGTACCGTTTCATCATCCGGTGAGAGTTGAAATATGATGCCACTGTGCCGATGCTGTTTTTCATCAGTTTGATCCACCAGTCAATCTGCTCGTAATAGGTTGGGATGATAATATATTCAAGTTTATTGTAGAGGTCATCTATTTCTTCGCGAAGACGCTCGGATGGAATCCGGTCTTCCTTGAGAGGTGAAGGACCGATAGACCATCCGGTCAGTCCCTCCATGCAGCCCTCCAGCCACCAGCCGTCAAGTACGCTGAAATTGAGTACTCCATTATGAGCGGCTTTCATACCGCTGGTTCCCGAGGCTTCCATGGGAATCTGGGGTGTATTCAACCACACGTCTACCCCGGCTACCAGGCGATGGGCGATGTCAAAAGCATAGTCGGGTATATAGGCAATATTGATTTCCCCGCGTAACGTGTGAGCATGACCTTGTATTTCCCGGATTAACCTCTTACCTTCATGATCTTGCGGGTGAGCCTTTCCACCATAGACTACTTGGAGTTTCCCCTTACGGGTCACTTTTTTCAAGCGTTCAAGATCAGTGAAGAGGAGGTGAGGCCGCTTGTATGCGGTCATACGGCGGGCAAAGCCTATAGTCAGGATATCCTCTGACATTGTACACCCGGTTTTTTCAAAAATCATGGCAAGCAGTGCGCGTTTTTCCCGCTGGTGAGCCTCCCATAATGTCTCATCCGGGATGGCGCCTGCCCTGGTGAGAAGCTCGGTTTCGTGGGCCCAGCCGGGAATATACCGGTCATAAAGATCTCTAAAAGACTGGGATGTCCAGGTAAAACTATGTACACCGTTGGTGACAGCCTGAATAGCGTATCCGGGAAACATGGTACGGGAAACCTCGCTATGCCTTTTGGCTACACCGTTGACATATCCTGAGAGATTGAGTGCCAGGAGTGTCATATTTAAATATTCACGTCCTCCCAGCTCCTGGAGGAGTGAAAAGGGTACCGGCTCTCCAAGAACGTGCCGGACCAGGTCGTGGGAAAACTTATCATGACCGGCTTCCACAGGTGTATGTGTTGTAAAAACACACAAATTTTTCACTGCTGTTGTATCCCATACCTTCTTTTCGTCCCAAACCTCTTCCAGGGGTCTCTTCAATTTATTCAACAATTCAAGAGTAAGAAATGCAGCATGCCCTTCGTTGATGTGATATTTGCGTACACGGAGGCCCAATGCATCCAGTATTCGTGCCCCGCCGATACCCAAAACAATTTCCTGCTTCAAGCGGTATTCCCGGTCGCCACCGTAGAGGACATCGGTGATTTTTCTCTCTTCAGGATCATTGTCCGGAAAATCGGTATCAAGGAAAAGGATGGGAACCACTCCACCGGTAATACTCTTCCAGAGATAATACCAGGACCGCACCAGAACCTTTTTCCCTGATATGGTTACGGAAATATGTGGTGAAAGTGGCTTAAGGAATTGTTCTACGTCCCAACGCGTACTTTTTTCCACCTGGTCTCCCGAGGGGGAGAACTCTTGACGAAAGTATCCTTTGCGGCTTAGCAGTGTCACTGCGACAAATGGCATAGAGAGATCTGCTGCGGAACGCACAGTGTCGCCAGCCAATATACCGAGTCCCCCGCTGTAGGTTGGAATATCCTCAAAAAGAGCGATTTCCATTGAAAAATAAGCGATTACCTGTTCCTGGCCGGGCATAGGAAGAGTATCCATCAAAGGCTCCTTCCTCGCATATGGAATGTTATCTACCTGTTGATCCCAAACCACCGCAACCTCGTGATGAGGGAGAGAGTTCATCTATTTCCACGATCCGTACCCGTGGTACCTCTCTGAGAGCACCTTGACAGATACGGTCACCTCTCTGGATACGATATGCTGTATTACCAAGGTTACACAGCCGGACAAGCCAATTTCCCCGGTAACCCGAATCTATCGTTCCCAGGTGAATCATGATGCCATGGCGTATGCCCATGCCACTACGGGGTCTCAGAACAACCTCATATCCCGGGGGAATTTCCGAGGCAAGCCCGAGATCGATAATGATACTTTCACCAACAGGAATGACGGCATCATTCGGGCTGAAAAGGTCAAAACATGCATCATCCGGATAAGCGAAACGGGGAAGCATTGCTTGATTGGACACTCTCTTGAATTTGAGTTCAATTACCTGATTCACGGGCAACACCTCACATAGTATAAAAGAAAAGGGTGGGGAAAAACAACCGAACCTCTTTCCTTGCGGGCAGAGAAGCAAAAAAGGTACACACTCTCTCCGGCTTTCCTTATAATGGGAGGAGAAAGTGCACAAATGCCACCCCACGGCATATTTGGTATAAACGGCAAAAGTGTTACAATATATAAAATATCAGAGGTGCCGAAAGGAGAACGGAGAGGGAGGAAATGCTTGAAAAGAAGGTTTTTTTCAGTCCTACACTAGGAAGACTCGATTTCAAGGACGTAGTTGTCTCCATGTTTGATTTTATTCGTAACGAGCCCAACGCCCATTACCGGGTTATCATTGGTACCGATTCGAAGGAAGGAAAGATCCGTTCCCCGGTCCATGTTTTTGTTACGGCTCTTATTGTTCACAGGGTGGGGAGTGGCGGGCGGTATTACTGGCGTCGAACATTCCGGCGGGAAACAGGCAGTATTCGAGACAAGATCTACCAGGAAGCCCTCTTTTCTCTCCGTACCTCCCAGGCTTTGATTGAAGAAATGGAAAATTTTCCTGGTAATCATCTTTCCAACTACCGGGTGGAAATACATGTTGATGTTGGCACAAATGGTCCTACTCGTACCATGATACGTGAAGTGGTAGGTATGATTGAGAGTATGGGATTTGTGGCGAAAATCAAACCGGACTCTTTCGGAGCTTCCCAAGTGGCTCACCGTCACACCTGAGATCCTTTTTCTCTTTCTACGAAGAGTATGTGGGGTGAGGTATCCTTATGAGTTTTTTTTCCCGTTTGCGGACTGAAGCGGCACATGAATGGCAGGTTCTCTTGGATCATCCATTCCCGCGAAAACTCGTAAACGGGAGCCTTTCCAAGAAAAAATTTCATTATTATCTCAGTCAGGATGATTACTACCTGGACGAACTCCTGGCAGCCCTTGGTATGGTAGTTGCCCGTACGAACCACAGGAATGTCCGTTTTTTCGCGGTACGGCTTCTCCATGGAACGGTTGAGGGAGAGGTGGTCATGCACGAAGCGTTGGAAAGAGAGGGTGGTTTTCACCGCTACCCCACAGGAAGGTGTGCCCGTGAGTATGGCAGATTCCTTTTCTTTACTGCTTTGCGTGGAAATGAACGTGATTTTTTCACCGCCTTGGCCCCCTGTGTGGTAAGCTACCGGGAAATTGCCGTACTCCGGCGGAGGGAAGCGGGACCGAATATACCGGATATCTACCGTATGTGGCTTGAGGCGTATCTGGATGATTCATACCAAGTACTGGTGCGGGAGTATATCGATATGCTCGATTCGCTCGCCGCAGGAATGACAGATGCTGCTTATGCAAGAGCCCTTGCGCTCTTTTTACAAGGGTGTCGTTTTGAGTACGCTTTTTGGGAGGAATCAGAAACTTCTTTATGACGGAATTGGAAGTACTCATGTGATTGGCCGATAGGAGAGCATCAAGTTTACTGCTTTATTTTGACTCCTCAGCCTGCCTCCTGGGTAGTTACGAATTGTCTTTTCCGGTACATTTCCGGTATAATGCATTTTGGCTTCACGACAGAAAGGTGTAGCTTGAGCGTTGAGTGGATGAATATTATTTACCGCAGTGGATAACAAGGGAGGATGTCACGGTGGCACAAATATTGGTGAAGGAAGTCTTGACTCCCCAGATCAAGCTGATGGTGGTGGAAGCCCCCCGGGTAGCGAAAAAAGCAAAACCCGGGCAGTTCGTTGTCATTCGCTTTCATGAACAGGGTGAACGCATACCCCTTACCATCGCAGATTATGATCCTGACGCAGGGACGGTAACCATTATTTTTCAAGAAGTGGGTAAGAGTACCCTGCATCTGGGTGAGATGGAAGAAGGAGATGAAATACTGGATTTTGTCGGTCCGTTGGGTCGTGAAATCGAAGAGAGACAATTCGGTCACGTGGTTTGTGTAGGCGGAGGTGTAGGTATTGCTCCTATATATCCCAAGGCACGGGCGCTTTCAATGCTGGGGAATCGCGTCACATCCATCATAGGTGCACGGACGGCTGATCTTATCTTCTGGGAACGAGAGATGCGCTCGGTGAGTGATGAACTCCATGTCACTACTGATGACGGTACGTATGGGGAAAAAGGATTTGTTACCCAGGTGCTGGAACGTGTTGTGAAAGAGGAACAGGTAGATCTCGTAGTGGCGGTAGGACCGCTCATCATGATGAAAATGGTAAGTTTGCTTACGAAAAAGTTTTCGATTCCTACCTTGGTCAGCCTCAATCCCATAATGGTTGATGGGACAGGCATGTGTGGATGCTGCAGGGGGACCGTAAACAAGGAATGCAAATTCACTTGCGTAGATGGTCCTGTTTTTGATGGTCACCAGGTTGATTATGATGAACTGATGGCCCGCCAGAGAACGTATTTGGACGAAGAGCAGCGGGCTATGGAAATATGGCGCATGAAAAAGGTTGAGGAGGAACCAACCCGTGTCACAAGATAAGTTTAAGGGTCGACCCAAAATGCCGCAGCGGCCGGTGAGGGAGCGGATCAGGGATTTTGACGAGGTCCCCACCGGGTTGGAAGAATGGGCGGCCGTGGAGGAAGCCAGGCGTTGTCTGCAGTGTAAAAGACCATTGTGTATGCGGGGATGCCCGGTGGAAATCGATATACCGGCTTTCATTGCCTTGATCGCGGAAGGAAAATTTGATCAAGCTGTGCAAAAGATGAAAGAGAAAAACAGCCTGCCCGCCATATGCGGCAGGGTGTGTCCCCAAGAAGAACAGTGTGAGCGTGAGTGTGTGCTGGGCAAGAAGGGAGAACCAATAGCCGTAGGATATATTGAACGTTTTATTGCGGATTATGAGCGTGACCGCGGCGTACGCACACCTTCCCGTTCTTCTCCCAATGGAAAAAAAATTGCCGTAATCGGCGCAGGTCCAGCGGGTCTTACCTGTGCGGGTGACCTGGCCAAAATGGGCTATGGAGTGACTCTTTTCGAAGCATTTCACGCTCCGGGGGGAGTGCTGGTTTACGGCATCCCCGAATTCCGCCTTCCAAAATCCATAGTTTTCGGAGAAGTGGATTATGTGAGAAGCCTGGGGGTGGAGCTTGAACTGAGTACGGTAATAGGCAGAAGCGTGACAGTGGATGATCTTGCGGAAGAAGGATTTGGAGCCTTTTTCATCGGAACAGGCGCTGGTTTGCCCTACTTCATGGAGCTTCCCGGTGAGAATATGAACGGAATTTACTCGGCCAACGAGTTTCTCACCCGTTCTAACCTTATGAAGGGGTACCGTTTTCCTGAATACGATACTCCCATAAAAATAGGCAGGAGAGTGGCGGTAATCGGAGGAGGAAACGTGGCGATGGACTCAGCCCGTACAGCTGTTCGGCTGGGTGCTGATGAAGTGTGTCTTGTATACCGCCGCACAAAAAATGAAATGCCTGCCCGGGTTGAAGAAGTCGAAAGGGCAGAGGAAGAGGGAATCAACTGTATTATCCTCACAAATCCTGTACGTTTCCTGGGCAATCAGAACGGTTGGGTGACAGGGATAGAGTGCATTGAGATGGAATTGGGGGAGCCGGATGAATCGGGCCGACGCCGTCCCGTACCTATTGAGGGATCAGAGTATGTTATACCAATAGACACGGTGGTGGTTGCTATCGGTCAGGGACCGAATCCACTCTTGTTGGAAACCATGCCGGATCTTACTTTGAACAGGAGAGGATATATAGAAACCGACCCTGAAACAGGAGCAACCAGCAGGCGGGGAATGTTCGCCGGTGGAGATATTGTGACCGGGGCGGCTACGGGGATTTCGGCCATGGGAGCCGGGAAACAGGCAGCCCGTTCCATTGACCGGTTTTTTCAGGACCCTGACACATTTCCCCAGTGGAGGTAAGAAAAAATGATACAAACCGAAGTATTGGTGATAGGAGGGGGACCAGCGGGATATGCTGGGTCCATTCGAGCCGCTCAGCAGGGAAGCCGGGTGATATTGGTGGAAGATCGTGATCTTGGCGGAACCTGCCTGAACCGGGGATGTATACCCACGAAAGCTCTTTACCGCGCCCAGGAGGTTGCTCACCTCGCGAAACGTGCCTCTGACTTTGGCATTCGAGCCACACTGGAAGGTTTCGACTGGGAGAAAGTGCAGGCCCGTAAAGATAAGGTAGTGAAACAGCTGACCGGTGGGGTGCGGTACTTATTAAAAAAATCCGCTGTAGAAACTGTGGAGGGTTTTGCATCCTTTCTTGACCCTCACACGGTTGAGGTACAAAAGAGAAAGGGCGGGAATGAGCACATACGGTTTGAATCGGTGATTATAGCTACGGGTTCAGTAAGTGCGTCATTACCGGTCGAAGGTGCCGACCTCCCAGGTGTGATTGACAGTGATGAAGCACTGGAATTAAGAGAAATTCCAGAGAAGTTGGTAGTCATTGGCGGGGGATATATCGGGATGGAAATGGCGTGTATTTACAATGCCTTCGGAGCCCAGGTAGAGATTGTGGAAATGCTTCCACATATTCTTCCTACCACTGATCATGAGATATCCTCGATGCTCGTGGATCTTTTACAAAAGAAGGGTTTGAACATTCATACCTCTGCCCGTGTGGAAAAGATTGAGAAAAAACAAGAGCTCGTCGTTCACTATGTGCATGAAGGGAAAAAACAGAGTGTCTCTGCTCCTTATGTTCTTGTCGCCACCGGACGGGAACCGTACACCGAGGGATTGGGGCTCAAAGCCGCCGGTGTGAAGCTTTCCGGGAAGATGGTGGAGACAAACGCAAAGATGCGCACGTCTGTTCCTCATATCTATGCCTGTGGGGACGTGAACGGTAAGTACCTTTTGGCTCATGTCGCTTACAAGGAAGCGGAAGTGGCCGTACACAACATTGCCGGCGGCGATGTACAGATGGATTATCGTGCGGTTCCCGGAGTTATATTCACCGTACCGGAAGTAGCTTCAGTTGGCTTGACTGAGAAAGAAGCCAAAGAGAAAAAATATGAACCTGTTGTGGGCAGGTTTCCATTCCGGCCCAGTGGTAGAGCCCTGCTCGAGGGGGAGACAGACGGCCTGGTAAAAATCGTGGCTGATCGCGAGAGTGAAGAAATACTCGGAGCACACATAATCGGGCACCACGCTACGGATTTGATTGCAGAACTTACCCTGGCTATGCAGATCGAATGCACTCCCGAAGAGGTCAGCAGGACTATACACGCTCATCCTACCCTGGCTGAGGTGGTGATGGAAGCTGCCGAGGGGGTTTTCGGGAATCCCTTGCATTCCCCGTGAAGGAAAGCCTACCTTATGAAGAAATTACCCCTTGCCTGCATACACCGCGAGTCTCATGTGCGCATGGGAGATTTCGCAGGTTGGCAGGTTCCTCTCTTTTACAGCGGTATTCAGGAGGAGTACTTCGACTGCCTGAGGGGTTGGGGAGTTTTCGATATTTCACACTTGGGAAAAGTGCTTGTCCATGGGCCTGGTGGAGAAGATTTCCTGGAATGGGTATCTTCACGATCCATGAGGGGACTTCCCGTGGGAGAAGGCCGTTTTACTTTTTTGTTAAACCAGCGGGGAGGTATCGTGGATGGGGTCGTGATATTCCACGAAATGGAGGATCGCTGGCTGGTCCTCACCAATGCCGGCGGGCGGGAGAGGGTGGTTGCATGGCTGAATTCGCTTGCAAGGCAGCGCCCATGCACAGCCGGGTTACGCGATCTGACAGAAAACCAATTTCTGATATCCATACAAGGACCTGAAAGTGTATCGGCAATAAAAGAGGTATTTTGCTGGGATATTGCGTACCTCCCTCGCTTCGGGACACAGAGAGTACGTTTTCAAGAACACGAATGTTCAGTCGCCCGTATGAGCTTTTCCCGCCTGGACGGTTTGGAAATCCGGGGGGAGAGGGGGCTGGGAGAAAGTCTCTGGTGTACATTGTTGGATGCGGTTGCTGCTCTGCAAGGGAAGCTTTGTGGATTTGCGGTGAGGGATCTTCTGCGCTTCGAAGCGGCTTTTCCTTTATATGGAGCCGAGTTTGATGAAACAGTGAGTCCTTTGGAACTGGGAAGACCTGACCTCATAGACTGGGAAAAAGAAGATTTTATAGGACGCAAACCACTTGTACTCGAACACAAACAAGGATCGAAAAAAAAGCTGGTGGGTTTGGAAGTTGAAGGGAGAAGGATTCCCCGTTGTGGTTTTCCCATCCAAAGCCCGCAGGGTATACCCTGCGGCTATGTTACCTCAGGTAATTATTCATTTCGTTTGCAGAAAAATCTGGCGATGGGCCTTATCACTGAATCCTATGGGGGTATAGGAGAAACTGTCATTGTTTCAGTGCCCCGGACCAGGGTGGAAGCTCGAATTGTTCCCTTGCCTTTTGTTTCATAACCTCACAAAGGAGGAAACACTGTGGATATACCGAAAGGGTTGTACTACACTCGGGAGCATTTTTGGGTGAAACGTGAAGACAGTCTGGCACGCTGCGGCATAACAGACTTTGCCCAGCAAGAGCTGGGTGATGTCATTTTCGTCGAACTCCCCCAGGTGGGAGAAAAAGTGGAACGTGGGGACCGCCTCGGTGATGTGGAATCGATCAAGACCGTTTCCAATCTGTACGCCCCTCTCAAGGGAGAAATTGTTGAGGTGAACAAGGAATTGGACAGTACACCTGAAGTGATCAACAAGGACCCGTATGGAAAAGGTTGGATTTGCCTTATACAGCCGGATACGGGAGAAGATTTCAACGGTCTTCTCAATGAAGAAGACTATCGAGTGCATGTTAAGGAAGAAGACTGAGATTGGATACTCTCAGGCTCGTTCTTGATCCACCCCTCACCGGATTTGAAAATATGAGCCGGGATCAGGCCATGCTTGATTTGGCTGTTGAAGGTGATATACCACCGACTGTACGTTTCTTTCAATGGGATAAGCCGACCCTGACGATAGGTAAGCTCCAAAAGGTAGAAAGTTTAGATATTATACACCTTGAACACCGTTCTATACCCCTCGTTCGGCGGCCAACCGGGGGCCGTGCCATTCTTCATCATCATGAAGTCACATTCAGTATGTTCCTTCCGCCTTTCTTTTTTGGTGCAGGGTACACACCGGCGGAATCTTACGAAAAACTGCGGCAGGTATTATTGTTATTTTTAGAAATACTCGGCATCACACCAGATCAAGAAACACTGAACCAGCCATACCTGGCTTCTCCTTATTGTTTTTCTCTTAACGCGGCTCATGAAATAACGGTAAAGGGGAAAAAACTTATCGGGGTTGCCCAGGCACGAAATAAGGGAGGAACACTCTTTCAGGGGTCTTGTATCCTGTCTGCCGATCGCAAAGAGATAGCAGGGGGTTTTCATGATGCTGATACAGTCCTGCGTGAGCTCTCGCACAATTTACTGGCACTTGATGAGATACTGAACCGTGTTCCGGAACGGGATACCCTCATTGACACTTTCTTGGAAAGCTTCGCAAGGGAGTGGAGTGTTATGTTTCGCAGACAAGGCTGGATAGAGGAAGAAATAGCCTGCTCGGCTGATTTAATGCGTACTCACTATTTTCCCGGTTCATCTTTTATCATGGGAAAAGAGACAGGATGAGAAATCCTTTTTGGACTCTTGCCAAAACGCCAGGATACCATTACAATGGTACATACTTGAAGGGAACCTATATGCGGGGTCGTGGTGTAGCCTGGTCAAACACGCCAGCCTGTCACGTTGGAGATCGCGGGTT
>PWXL01000202.1 GCA_003561145.1 Candidatus Atribacteria bacterium | reverse complement strand
TGTTACGAGTTCTGCTTCCCGAATAATCTTCCGGTCACCCACCACCAGGGGGAATGCTGCCAAATCCCACTCTGCCAGCGCTCGAACGACTATTTCCGGCCCCACCCCATTGGGATCCCCCATCGTTATTGCTATTACCGGGAGATTCATCCTGCACAATCCTTTCGGAAAGCAATCATCCGGCGTATTCCCTCCTCTATTTCTTCCCTGCGCCGGCAGATGGAAATACGGGCAAACCCTTCACCACTTTCCCCGAAGGCGTCTCCCGGTGCCAGGGCGACACAACGTTCCTGTAAAAGTGTCTTACAGAATTCAAGGGAAGACATCCCAAATTCACGCACATCCATCCACACATAATATCCCCCCTGGGGAGGGAAAAAAGTAAAACCCGCTTCCTTGAGTAATCTGCAGGCCAGGTCCCGGTTGCCCTGGTAACAATCAACCATGGTGAAAAGGGTCTCTTCCGGCATATCGAGTGCAATTTCAGCGGCTTTTTGTGATATATGGGAGGTACAGGCAATCAGGTATTCTTCAACCTTCATCAAGTGACAAGTCAACTCTTCCGGTACAACCATGTATCCAACCCGCCAGCCGGTGAGGGCGTAAGTTTTGGAAAAAGAAAAAATACTCACCAATCTTTCAGGGGGAACGTACCGGAACATCTCCTGGTGCTTTCCTTCGTACACGTACTTTTCATAAGCCTCGTCTGAAATCACCACGAGATTATGTTCTTCGGCCAGGCGGGCAAATTGTTCCATAGTCTCTGCCGGGAAGACAACTCCGAGAGGATTGGAGGGGGAATTGACCAGCAGAAGCCTGGTTGAAGGGGTCAGGGTGTCTTCAATCCTGTCGAAATCCGGGAGAAACTTATTTTCAGGAAGCAAGTGGTAGCGCAATGGGGTACCTCCGCTCAGTTCCACCTGGTGCAGGTGATTGGTGAATCCCGGATCCGGAACAAGCACCTCATCACCCGCAGAAAGCAGGGCTTGAAAAACAACAACCGTCCCAAAAAGTGAGCCAGGCAGAACCATAATTCGAGCGGGGTCAACCTTCCATCCTTTTTCCTTATCCAGGGTATAAGCGATTTTTTCCCGCAGGGATGGAATACCTATGGTGGGTGTGTACTTGATTTCCCCACGACGGTAAAAACTTTCCAGTCGATCAAGGACATAAGGCGGTGTAGGAAAATGGGGCTCACCGATCTCCAAATGGACTGCGTCTTCCATGCACAAAGCAAGTCCCATCAACTCCCTGATACCGGAACGGGGGAGGCAGGTGACGTGTTCGGGTATGTAAACCATGGTTCAACTCCAATCTCTTTTCTAAAAAGGCTTGTCGGGGACTTTTTCCCAATCGGACAGAAAGCCCTTGATCCCCGCATCGGTCAAAGGATGTTTGATTAATTTTTCCAGTACAGCATAAGGCATGGTCGCGATATCAGCCCCCAGGCGTGCACATTCGACAATGTGCACGGGGTGACGAACGGAGGCACATATCACCTCTGTTTCGTATCCGAAGTTATTAAAAATCCCCACTATATCGGCAACCAAGCCTAAACTCGGCGTAGAGATGTCGTCAAGCCTGCCGAGAAAGGGACTAACATAGGCTGCCCCGGCCTTGGCAGCCATGAGAGCCTGCAAAGGATTAAACACCAGTGTAGTATTTATCCTCACTCCCTCCCGGGAAAGAGCATTGATGGCCTTGAGACCCTCGGTAGTTATGGGAATTTTTACTACGATATTCTCCGCCCATTCCGCGACCGTTTTCCCTTCCCGGATCATCCCTTCCGTATCCAGACTCACCACTTCCGCTGAAACAGGACCCGGCACCATCGAGCAAATTTCTTCGATCACTTCCCGAAAGGGACGTCCAGTCTTCGCCACCAATGTGGGGTTGGTCGTCACTCCATCCAGTATTCCCAGGTCCAAACCCTTGCGAATTTCTTCTACCTCCGCAGTATCAAGAAAAAAATGCATTGTCTTCACTCCTTTTTCATTAATGTTCCAGGCGTACCCGGTCACCCACCAGGATTGAAGTATCTTCAAACCATTCCATCACTACAGCACGTGACATTTTTTCTTGTACTTCAGAAATATAGGCTACCGCGAGATCTCTTGTCTCAACACCAAGTACCTCACCGCTCACAGGGTGCACAATTTCTTCGTCTTCCCGGTAAATAACAATCCTATCACCCACGCGTATACCGGATTGTACCCCCAAATCCGTGAGAACCTCTCTCCCATCCACCCGGACAATATAGCGGGTAGTGTCCACCCTGGCAACAGGAACTGCGCTGGCAGCCATGACCACTTCGGAAATCATGGGTTCCATGGCGTTTTGAGCCGCCTCAAGAATGTGTTCCCCTCCCTGGATTCTTTCTGTAAACCAGCCCACTGTTATCCTTGTGGTTGTTTTTCCACTATCTCCTCCTGAGGTACGGGAGAAAAGGATTTCTCCACTGGTGACATCGATAAGCCGTAAGTTGAGGTTGACTGATGCCTGCCTGGTACGCTGTGATACTCTTACCCCTCCCAGGGGTGTACGGATAGGCAGCGAAACACCTCCCCCGGCTTCACGCAAATCAATTGACTCGATTCTCCCCACCAATAAAAGCTCTACCCCGATCATCTTTCCAAATTCGACAGCGGTTTGCGGATCAATTAAGCCCTGGAATGCCAGGTCATGTTCAGCCAGGATGGCATCTATCTCCTCCCGCTCAAAAACCCTCACCGCTCCCGTAGCCAAGAGCTCTTCAATCGCCAGGTCTTGAATGGCTAAGGCTACCTCCGGAAGCTGCCACATGCTTTGAGCCCTGTTTTCAAACCGGACCACAGCGAGGCGGGGGCGTAAGTCATCAATAGCCCAGGTCGTTGTAATCACAGTCATGAGAATAAAAAATATAATACCAAATCCCACCACAACACGTTGGTACTTCATGATATCCACTCCCCTTTGTAAATAATCGCTGGTCGGTATACGGTGATCCGTGAACGGTGATCAGCCTCTTACATCTCACGGCTTTTTAATACCTGTTCTCCAAATCATACTTCAGCATTCATAAATCATACATGCGAAAACCCTTCTCTCCTTACGGTTTTCTTCATCAGACTCACAGCCTTTAACTCACATAGAGTACCACAAGACGGCAAGGAAAAAATAGAAAAATGAACCCATCTTATATTTCGGCAAAAACTCAACTATAAACTCCATGCCTCGGTATTCCTATCGAAGACCATGCTGCATTCCCTGCCCATGAACTTGGTAAATGGTTATTGGCTCCCTTCCATGAATTGCTTGACTTTTCGCGCATTCTCCTATATAAGATTAAAAACGTTGAACCCCCTTTTCAAGATATACTCTACGGTTCAATAACCCTTGTTTGCGGCTTTCGGATTCAACAGTATACAACCTGATTGTTTGTGGAATAGATACCGAAACAGGAGGGAAATTGTGAAAATATCTGATCGTGTCTCCAAAATAGCTGAATCCGCCACTCTGGCTATTACCGCCTTGGCGCGCTCTATGAGAGCTGAAGGGAAAGAAATTATTTCCTTCAGTGCGGGCGAACCTGACTTCGATACACCAGAATGTGTGCGGGAGGCGGCAAAAAAGGCTATTGACGACGGATATACCCGTTACACCCCTACAACCGGCTTACCTGAGGTAAAAAAGGCCATCTGTGATAAATTTGCACAGGAAAACTCCCTCTCATATACCCTTGATCAGATAATCGTCTCCTGCGGAGCCAAACACTCCCTATTCAACGCTATATTGGCTGTATGCGAAGAAGGGGATGAGGTATTGCTCCCTGTCCCTTACTGGGTGACATACGTGGAGCAAATTGTACTGGCCGGGGCGACCCCCGTACCGGTAGCGTGCCGGGAGGGAACCTTTGAAGTAGAACCGGATGCGCTACGTCAAGCCATCACTCCCCGTACCAGAGCACTGGTACTGAATAATCCTGTCAATCCAACAGGCATCGTCCTGCAGGAACATACTTTAGCAGAAATTGCCCAGCTCGCCCTGCGTCACAGCATAACCGTGATTTCTGACGAAATATATGAACACCTTGTATATGATCAGACGCGCCCTCCCAGTATCGCCGCCCTTGACCCCGCAATGATTCATCACACCATAGTGGTGAACGGGGTATCCAAGACCTTTGCCATGACAGGCTGGCGTATAGGATACAGCGCCGGTCCGGGCGAAGTTATCCGGGCAATGGCCCGCTTACAGGACCATACTACATCAAACCCGACAACGATAAGTCAAATCGCCGCCCAGGCCGCCCTTCAATGCCCCCCGGAAATTATCCAGTCTATGGTTGAGGCCTTTGACCGGAGACG
>PWXL01000170.1 GCA_003561145.1 Candidatus Atribacteria bacterium | reverse complement strand
TGATTGGCGAGGCGCGCGGACGCGAGAGCGTTACCGGTGCTTACGCCCGGGGAGGTTCACGATACGTACAGTATGCATACGAAACATATGAGAAAAACCCACGATCTTCTCATGGATTTTTTCGTCGATTCACGTCCTTTTGGGAGCCTTTCTCCCCATGGGGACACGTCACGTCGATGAGGCAATGTACATTTTATCCGCTCCTGCCAGTTAGCCCGCGCGAATCCTGCAGGGTATTTCCTCAAAAACCGGGCCTTATTTCTTTCATCACGGTGTCAAATTCCGCAGTTTAAGCTTTGTCTCCCACAGATCATTGATCAACCGGTACCGTTCCGCAAGAAGAGTAAGAACATCCCTTAAGGCTTCCTCATCTTCCTCCCGCACCGCCCGGTGAAACTCGGCCAGTATCTCCGGGCTCACCATAAAAGTATCCATGTGACATTCCACGAGAGGGAATGCAAGTCGTTCCCGTATGGAGGGTCGGAACCGGAATGACTCCATCATTTCTCTTCGTAATTCCCGAAGATCAATGTCCTTTTCTTCACGCCTTCTCCGCATATTCGTGAGCCTTTCCCTCAATTCCTGGATTCGGTCTTCCCTGGCCGGGAACCGTCTCTTGAACCATTCTTCCCTTTGCATGTCTTCCAGTATACTATCTCTTCTTGCTATTTCCGCTTTCCATTCTTCAACGATTTCCGGGGCGTATTTTTCCGCAAGCAGGAGAAGGTAGTTTTCCCAGTGCAAGCGTACATCCGGAAGGATGGTTGATTCACGGGGAGATATCATCGTCGGGCAAAACATGATACCTCCTCTTACTGTCGGAAGGCCTCGTACAGGTTGGGCAAAGGCAAATCCGGAAACCAGGAACAAAAGGAAACCAACCGATACACAGATAACAACGGTTTTTCTCACAGCTCAGACATCTCCTTTCTTTCTGTAACTGTTTCTGATCACAATATATTTTGAGAAGGGAAAGAAGGTTCAATGTGTACATGCAGTGAGTCGTGAATCCTCAGTCGTGAGTAGGGTTGAATTGTGGTGACAAATAAGAAGGTCAAACGGATGGTGAAAGCACGGAGAGCCGAACTGCCATGTGCTTATAGGAAAAGAGTATGGTAGTCCGGCTCTCTAAGAACTGGTCTATACTCTCTATTAGTAACAATATATTATAACTAACGTATAGCTATTATATTCCGTGTTTTATGAGTAACGAACATATACATGACCCAGTCCGGTCCCAGGAGAACAACCCGGAATCAATATCTTGACACCCCATAATATCCGGCTATACTTTTCATCACCACAATCGCTGCATACCCATGTAAATGAGAACTGTACAAAGCGGACCCCGTATCCCCTTAACAAGGAGGTAATAGTGTCATGAAGACCGTGAAGCTCGTGACTATCGTGATAATATGTCTTGTGTTGGTGCTTGTTGTCGTGCAGAATACTGCGCCTATGGAAGCGCGCTTTCTCTGGTTGACGGCAACGACCCCTGCAATACTGTTACTCTTTATTACAGCTGTAGGAGGTTTTGTTTTAGGAATGATTGTGGCGTTGCTCGTGGCAAGAGGTGCAAAGCCCAAACAAACAAGAGAATGATGCAAGGCTGTGAAGGGTAAAAAAGTACGAAGTACCTTATGCCAGGGGTGAAGAAAATCCTGGCAGCGAATTGGTGTGTATTTTTTAACGAGAAGAAATGACAAAACGAAAAGAAATGCACCTGGTGCATTGACATCGGAGGGGATCCGTGATAGTATAATTTTACCACGGTTTCTGAGAAATCAAGACTGCGGGTTTCTGAGAACAATCATCGGAAGGTGGGGATTCCGGATAACCCGAAAACGCCGGGAAGTGGAGACGGAAGTCACCGCTGTCGGCGAAAAGGTCAAGGTTTGTTGGGAACCGTGGTTTTTTTATCCCCTGTTTTGCTACACTCTCATTTTTAGCGAACTGCGAACCCCTGTGCACCGCCCTGTTCCTCCGAGGCCTGGTGGGATCCTGTTTCAAAAGTAAACATACATCCATGGAGAGGCTCAATGTAACACCTGCACGATTATGGAGGTTGCCGAAAGGCCCTTGAACGTTGAATCTTGCACCGCTTTCATTGGTTTCCATAATCAATAAAGTTCCAGCGTACCGCCTCCCGGATGTGATCGGCAGCCAGGCAGAAGGCGAACAAATCCGCTTCCTTTTCCTCACCCGTTACCTTGTGTGTGTGACCATGGAAGATGTGTGAAAAACGGTTAGTAACGTGGAGTTCATAATGTCCCAGCTCATGCAGGATCACCTTCACGGTTTGTGTTTCCGACAGGTTGTCGGGAACAGCCATGCGTGCCCACTCTCCATTCTGAATCAGTACGCCGGGGATATTCTCAAAGGAACAAAAATCAATTTCTATCCCCGCCTCCTCACACACTTCCACCGCCTTTTCCTCCCGGAACACACGGGGATACTTCCTGGCCGCCTGGCACACTCTTTCGATAGCGTTTCTTGCCATGGTTATATTCGAGAAATTCGGTAAGTTCAGCTCGTCCATCTGCATTGGGATCCTCCAGGTATTCGAGAAAATTGGTGTTCAACTGGCGGCTCAAGCGGCGCAATGTTTTCTCTTTTCATAGAGAACGGACCGGACAGGTACCCGACCTTCGCGAAGAGGTCCGCGCGACTCACCTTGTAGAGTGAGGCAAGCTTAGGAAGAATCCGGGGATCTCCTTGCCTCCTCGATATGGTAGGAGCGCTCTCAGCCGACCGCATGGGTGATGGTTCCCAGGGATAGATTGTTCTTCGTGCGCCGTATCTTGAGGTACTTTTTGCAATTCACATAAATACACAGTATACACCATAAACGTTAACTTGCAAGAGTCCTCGCACAGTAAATTCATTGAGTCAACCGAACATCGTCAGGCCTTGAATGACGAATTTTCTTCTGTGAAAGTCTGGTCCATGGCGCTTTGAACACCTGGAAGTATTTATCAACCCATCAGGGAAGACAACAGGGAGGGAGGGTAAAGTTTTTAATCCTTTTAGATTGACAAGGAGATTGGACAATACAGGAGGGTGTGAGCCACGGACCCAGGTTGACAAGGTATTGTTATTCGACAGGAAGCTGCTTCCAGCCGGGGATTATTTCCTTTATAATCCGGGAAGAGGTATTATGATTTGGAGTATTCCATAATTCACACTCGGTTCGCCTGTCATACTTGATCGATCTTCTGAAAAAAGAAGATTTTACAACTTGAATTCACAACCATCTCCGTCCGCAACTCTTGTCTCAAGGTCTTTTTCGAGGAGGTAGAGGCTTTGTTCAGGAACTTCATCATGCTGTACTTATTTGTATCTGTACTGTTAACCCTCTTTTTCTGCTCCTATATACTGATCAGAATAAAAGTCGTTCATATGAAATCTTTCTTTTTACTCAGTCTGGCTGTGAGTGTGTATACCTTTGGCTATTTCTTGGAGCTCAATAGCACTACATTGGAGCAGATGGTTTTTTGGAATCAAGTTCAATACATGGGTATACCCTTTATCTCAGTTCTCTGGTTTATGGTGGCTCTGGGTAATACAAGGAAAGCCAACATGTTGAAATGGTGGATGCTGGTGTTGCTGTTTTCTATTCCACTTGCCACATTCCTATTTCGCCTGACCAATTCCTTCCACCACTTATTCTATGCTTCCTGGGAACTGCAGCAGGTGGGAGGATATTCATACCTCTATCTCAGCAAAGGCCCCTGGTATTACGTGCAGAGCGCATATCATCTTTTGATGTTGTTTGGGATAACTCTGTTGTTTTTCAACGAGCTGAGATCGGGGGGGCATTTCAAACGGACACGGAATATTTTTCTGCTGGCTTCTTCTATTATGCCGTACCTGGGCCTGGTTCTGATTCTGATGGATTACCGGGAATTGGGTTTGGATTACGCCGTCCTGTTTTTTCCCCTCTCCGTATTGCTCATCTTCGTCGCGGTGGCGAAATATGATTTTTTAGAAATGCGGTCATTAGCCCGGGGGAAGATTTTCGAAGACTCGACAGAAGCGATCCTTCTGCTGGACACGGAGCACTGGATTATGGATTTCAATCAATCGGCCCGGAATTTTTTCCATAATTATAACCTTGTACTGCGCAATGGCGATCTGGCCTCTGTGTTTGAAGGAAGAAAAGACCTTATCGGTATCTTGAGAAATGAGAAAGTGCAGGAATTTCAGGGCCCAGCAGGCAGATATTTTGAAATAAAGACCCAGGTCATGCAGGGCAGGGGTGGTTACCAACTGGCCATGATAAAAACCATATCAGACATTAGCGAAAGGAAAAAGATTCAAGAGCAGTTAGAGAGAATGGCGACTATCGA
>PWXL01000041.1 GCA_003561145.1 Candidatus Atribacteria bacterium | reverse complement strand
GAGGACAATATTGAGTCAGGAATGAGGCAATTGGGTGCTTTCCTGGAAGAACTCACCTGATTCTTGTTCGTCCCGACATGAATAATCGGGCAATTCAAGCGGGTACCGAATATTTTCAGCCCGTCCATGGAGGTGAAATAATGCCTACGGTGTATATCGTCGATGTTACCAACCGGGATGGTGTACAAACCGCGTTCCTGGGTTTGGCGAAAATTGAGAAAACCATGGTAAACTTTTTCCTGAACCAGATGGGAGTGTTTCAGAGTGAATTTGGTTTTCCAACTACACGTCATGAAACAAACTACCTCAATGCAAACCTGGAACTGGCAAGAAAGGGCTTCCTGCAGCCCATACGCTTGAGCGGCTGGCTGAGAGCCATAAAAAAAGATGTTAACCTGGCTTTTGAACTTGTGCCCGATCTTCAGTACCTGAATCTCTCTATCTCTACCTCACAACAAATGCTTATGGGTAAATTTCAGGGGAAAATGGGTCCAAAGGAGATAACAGCCGCCGCTGTGGATTCAGTCGAAACCGCCCTGCAAAACGGTGCAAAAAGTGTGGGTGTGAACGCAGAAGATGCTTCCCGCACCGATTTGGAATACCTGGCTGAATTTGGGCAGGCTGTAAAAGAAGCAGGTGCTGAAAGATTTCGCTATTGTGATACGTTAGGATACGACAGCCCTTTTACCATATATGAACGAGTAGCCTACATCGCTGAAAAATGTAAGATTCCCATTGAGCTCCATTGTCATAATGACCTGGGCATGGTGGTAGCAAATTCGGTGAGTGGGGCAAAGGGAGCGATTGATGGTGGTGTGGACGCATACATCAATACCACAATCAATGGTGTTGGAGAAAGGGCCGGAAACGCTGATCTTGTATCGGTTCTACTCGCTATCCAGCACGCCAACGGACTTGAGGGAGATTCCTACCCCCTGGACAAGAATGTCAACCTGAAAGCGGCTTGGAAAACGTGTAAGTACGCCTCCTATGCGTTCAAGGTACCGATTCCTATCACTCAACCCGGCGTAGGGGCAAACGCCTTCGCGCACGCTTCCGGTATCCATGCTGATGGAGTGATAAAAGACAGAAAAAATTATGAGCTTTATGATTACGAAGACTTGGGGCGGGGAGAGCCGGAATTGATAGAAACCGGACGCCAGATCGTCATGGGAGAATACAGTGGGATCAAAGGTTTCCGTAACGTTTACGAAAACCTCGAAGTGGAATTCAAGAATGAAAATGATGCCAGAGAAATACTTGAACTCGCACGCTTTGCAAATGTTGAAAAGCAAAAACCGCTGGTGGCTGATGAACTTATTTTCATTGCTCAATATCCGGAAGAAGCAAAAAAAATCCTGACCCTGGAACCCTGAAATCCAATAGATTCATCAAGAAAGGAGCAATACACGTGCCACTGGTTCCTATGCAGCATCTTGTTGAAATAGCGGAGCGGGGTAATTTCGCTCTACCGGCATTTAATGCACCCCATCTCGAATTCATGATGTGGGTCTTGGAAGAAGCGGAACAGAAACGATCACCGGTTATTATCCAGATAGCACCGGTTGAACACCATTTTCTTGACATCAATGCCCTCGCAGAGGGCCTGAAGGCCCTGTCATACCGTTTTTCTATACCTTTTTCTCTGCATCTGGATCATGCTCACCATTATGGAGAAATAGTAGAAGCGATCCAAAGCGGGTTTTCCTCTGTGATGATAGACGCATCCCGTCATCCTTTTGAGCACAATGTTACATTGACCCGGCAGGTAGTTGAGACAGCCCACTTGGTCCACCTCATGGTGGAGGGAGAAATCGGACGTGTGGGAGGCCTTGAAGGTGATGAAATTTGGGAAGCCGAAGAAGATGCAGAAGACTCTTTTACCTCGGGCCGGGAAGCAGAAATGTTCGTACGCGAAACAGGAGTGGATATGCTTGCCGTTGCTGTAGGTACCCGCCATGGGGTATATACTTCCGGTCCCCCTTCCCTTCGGTTCGACCGCATCAGGGAAATCCGTGAACGAACCGGTAAACCACTGGTGCTGCATGGAGGGAGCGGTACGCCGGTTCAGCAGCTTCAACAAGCTTCAAGTCTCGGTGTGCGAAAAGTCAATTTCAGTACCACTCTCCGTGTGGCCTTTCTCCGTGGCTTTCACGACTACCTTGCTGCCCACCCCGAAGAAATATTCCTTCCCAAGATGATGCGTGAAGCTTCCCCCGTGGTGAAGGAATCGATATTCGAGTGCCTTACCTCGGTCAATGCAGAAGGAAAGGCCTGAAGGGGAAAGCGCATGTGGTTCTCCACTCACGCCTTATGTGTTATGGCTCTCTCCACAACGCTGTCCAATCCTCTGTGGCTGGCTGTCACTGCTACAGCCAGTCACTTCGTGCTTGACCTCGTTCCGCACGAGGACGTACCTACCCCCCTGCTTGCCGGTGTGGATGTATCCGCGGGAATACTCATCGGGATCACTCTATGGTTTGCTTACTCTCCCGGGCTCCTGTTTCTCTGGGGAGCCCTATGGGCAGTACTCCCTGATGCGGAGGTACTCCTCCAGGAAAGGGGGTATCTCTCCCGCCGGTTTTTTCCCTCTCATCTCCCCCGCCTCCATGGGGTTCTCCGTGGCAAATGGGGGGTGGCTGCGAATTGTATATCAGCAGTCCTCTTCTTTCTTCTTTTTCTCATCTTGCATTGATCCATGAAGGTGAAACCTGTTTGTTCGCAAGATAATACGGCAGTTTCCCTTCCATGACACATTGTATGTTCTGTGCCACCGTGCAGGCTATCCCCTCGTAGGAGAGATCAGTCACCCCGGCAATGTGCGGCGTAGCCAACACACGAGGGTGGTGGTACAGAGAATCTCCCGTCTTTGTCGGTTCTTCCCAGAAGACATCGAGAGCAACCCCGCCCAGGTGATCTTGCAGAGCATTGGTGAGCGCTGTACGGTCTATCAACCCACCTCTTGAGGGGTTCACCAGGAAAGCTCCCTTTTTCATAAGAAAAAATTCACGCTCTCCTATCAATAAGTGTGTCTCTTTCCGTAACGGCAGGCAGAGAAACACCACGTCCGACTCGGAGAGGAGGCCGGACAGCTTGTCCATTTCTTCCACCCGGTCAAAACCCCACTGGGATCCCGAAAAATTACGGATGTTCCTTTTTACCCCTAAAAGCCTCATACCGAAAGGCTTGAGCCGGTGAGCCAATTCCTGGCCTATTCCTCCTATTCCCACAATGCCGGCGGTTTTCCCCGCAAGAGCCATGCCACAGGGTATTCCCCAGGGACCACCCTGTTTCACGTGTTCCTGCACAAAGGGGTATCCACGTCCAAGAGCAACCGCAGCCATGACACACCACTCCGCCACTGATTCGGCATTGCCGGTCCCCCGTGTGGGTACGTTTGCCACGCATACTCCAAGCCTCGTCGCATTTGGAATATCCACCCCTTCAAGGCCCGCGCCCCACTGCTGAACAAGACGTAGCCGCCCGGATCGCTTCATGAGTTCTTCCCCAACCGATGTCATGGTAGGAATGATAACATGAACGGAATCTGCGCAACGGAAAAGTTCATCACCTTCAGCACGTATGATCTTCACTCCTGGAAGAGCGTGTGCAAGAGATGAGTCTATGGATGTGAAATGATACCCGCCGATAAGGACTACAGGTTGTTCCACTGGTTTTTTCATTGTATCTCCGTTTTTTTGCTGATTGTACCATATGGCTGAGACTATACTTTCTATTCATGTTTGCTATCATTGCTCAGGAGAGTGATTTTATGAACACAAGAGTACACTTTCACGAGGTCCAGTTTCAGCCTCTCTGGCTGCGGCTCATCATGGTGGGAGTAGGAGTAGGTCTTTTCATTGGCATGTACCGGCAAATCGTACAAGGATACCCTTTGGGAACCCACCCTGCACCTGATTGGGTATTGATAATCATCTGGCTTGCCATTGGAGTGTTCCTTCCTCTTTTCTCCTTTTTTTCACGCCTGGAAATCATGGTGAACGAAAAAGGGATCCTTTACCGCTATTTTCCACTGCAGCCCCGTTTCATTGTTCTCCCTTATTCCCGCCTCACCACCATACAGGTGGTGCGCTTTCATCCCCTCCTGGAAACAGGAGGATGGGGCATCCGGTGGGGCTTAGGGGGAATATGTTATACCGTACGCGGAAACGAGGGGATTCAATGTACACTCGAAAATGGGAAAAAAATCTTGCTGGGAAGCCAGCGCAGTGCTGAATTATATGAAACTATTCAAAAAACAAGGACCTAACATTCATTCCTTTACTGCTATCCAGAGCTTGCGGCGGCGGGGACCATCAAATTCACAAAAATAGATCCCTTGCCAGGTACCCAATCGAAGCGCTCCGTTTTCTATGATCACG
>PWXL01000246.1 GCA_003561145.1 Candidatus Atribacteria bacterium | reverse complement strand
GGTTCCGGAAGAGCTGGACCGGGAAGTGGCAAAAGTGAAACTTGCCACCATGAATGCATCGGTAGATACACTGACTCCCCAGCAGGAGAAATACCTTACCTCCTGGGAGGAGGGAACGTAGGAAGTCAGAAGTCAGAAGTAAGAAGTAGGAAGTGAGGAGCATCAAAAGGCGGTGAGAAGTGAGAAGTCATCTAATGTATGATGTATGATTGCTGAAGGATGATTTGAGGAGCAGGATCGTAGGGTAATGAGTGGCCGATCAAGGGCTAAGGGTGAATTGTTTTCCAAATCTGAAATCTGAAATCAGCAATCTAAAATTGAACAGGCTCCCTGTCTCATCCAGGAGGTGAGACCGGTAGACCGAAGGGAGGAATGTACCATGCGACCGTATGAACTGGGAATTGTCCTGCGGCCGAATTTGACCGAGGACGAAGTCGGAGAAGTGCTTGAAAAGTTCAAGACCTTGATGAACGGGCAGGGAGGAGAAATTAACAAGGTCGATTTCTGGGGCAAAAGACGCTTGGCATATCTCATTGAGAATAACCACGAGGGCATATTTCTTTTTCTCAACTTCACACTACCCCCACAGGGGGTGCAGGAGTTGGTCCGCACAATTCGCCTGACTGATTCCATACTGCGTCATGTATTGGTGAAGGAGCAGGCACGAGCAGTCACCCCGGTACAGACTCCTGCTTCCACTACCAAGGAAACTGCACAGGAAGTGGCCGCGGAAGAGGAAAGTGCCGCATCCGCAGAAAATGGCGCCCCTGAGCCTGAATAGGGTTTTTTTGGCAGGTTGTATAGCTTCCCACCCAGAGCTACGCTTTGTCCCTTCAGGAAAAGCGGTAACGGAATTCATGCTGGAGATAGAACAAGACGAAGCGCCCGGTCATGCTCTCACAACACAAGTATTTCCGGTAATCGCGTGGGAAGATCTAGCCGTTTGGTGTGGAAACTCCTTGTGTGTGGGAGACAGGGTGTGGGTAGAGGGTAAGCTGACCATCCGCATGTTCAAGGATACAACGGAGCACGTTCGCAAAGAATGTGAAATCGTTGCTGTTACAGTACAAAAAATAGATCATCGGACAGGTCCGTTGAAAAGGGCCGAGAAATCTTGAAAGGAGTAAGAGTGTATGTCGCCAAGAAGTGATAGAGAAGGAGGAAAACGCTTTTTCCGCCGTTCCCGCAAGAAGGTGTGTGCCTTCTGTGTAGAAAAATCTCCCATTGATTACAAGGATACGAACCGCCTGCAGCGGTATCTCAGTGAACGGGGGAAAATAGTTCCGAAGCGGGTAACGAAAAATTGCGCAAAACACCAGAGAGAGCTGGCCATTGCTATCAAGCGGGCCAGAGAACTTGGACTGTTACCTTTCAGTGTCGAATAAGCGGGAAAAAACAGTAGGGAAGCGACCATGAAATCCGTCAGGTCCAACGTCGAGGGGGCGTTTCTGGCCGCTCTCACTGTTTTATTGTACCTGGCATCCATCTATATTCCTGTACTGGGGTTTATGTTAAGTTTCCTTTCACCCCTGCCGGTGATGTTTCTTGTCATACGCTGGAATCTGCGCACAGGTTTGATGGCAGCCGGGGTAGCAAGTATGCTGGTATTCGCTTTCGCCGGCATCATGCAAGCCTTGGTATGCCTATTGGGCTTCACGACCCTGGGTGCAGCCATGGGATGGATGATCAAGCGCAAGTCCGGCTTTTTCGAGGTATTGGGCTATACAGCAGGTATATCCATCCTATCCAAGCTTGCCCTTATCGGTCTTGCGATTGTTGTGACCGGCATACACCCCATAACAGCGAATATCGAAATTATGGAGGAAGCTTTTACGCGTACCTCGGAAATATTTGGAGGTGCGGGGGCAGAGAATTTCGAAGTTTTGCTGAACTTGATTCAGATGGCTTTGCCGGCCATCCTGGTGGTTGCCTCGCTTATTGACACTTCTCTTAACTTTTTTCTGGGGAGTTGGGCGGGACGCAAAATCGGAATTGCTTTCCCCGATCATCCACCATTTGAACGCTGGCGGTTCCCCCGATCGGTATTTTGGATGTTCGCCCTGAGCTGGTTATTGGTGCTGATCGGGGGTGAAGAGGGAGTGGGCCGGGTAGGTCTCAATCTCCAAATGGTCACCCAGATGTTGTTTTTGGTCCAGGGTTTCTCACTGGCTTATTTTTACCTCAATAAGTATATCAAGACAAAGGCTGTCACCATTGGTCTTTTGCTTTTAGCATTGTTCCAGCCATTTTTAACCATCGTTTTGAGCTGGGCCGGCATCATTGACGCCTGGCTGGATCTCAGGAAATTGGAAACTTCCCCTCCCGCCGGTGGAGGCGGAAAGAAACAGTGAGTCGGGTCATATTTAGAGAAGGGAGTATGTTCCATGAAAATCATCCTGGTTAAGGAAATTGAAAATTTGGGAAGTGAGGGGGATATTGTGGAGGTGAAGCCCGGTTTCGCCCGTAATTACCTCCTGCCCAGGAAATTTGCCATTGAAGCAACCAAGGGAAACCTGGGACAAATCGATCAACTGAAAAAGAAGCGGCTTCTCAGGGAACAGAAGGAGCTTGCAAGACTGCAGCAGGTGATCAGTACAGTCGAAGGTCTCACCCTGGAGTTTGAAAGAAAAGCGGGAGATACAGGCAAGTTGTACGGTTCGGTGACGAACAAAGAGATTGCCGAGGCGATTTCCGAGAGACTGGGTATGCGTTTTGACCGCAAGTTTCTGGAGCTTGAGGATCACATCAAGGAAGTTGGCAAGAGGGAAGTGCCGATTTCCCTTGGGAAAGGCCAGTCTACCATGGTAACGGTGATCGTGAAAGCGGAAGGGGCGGAAGAGGAAGAACAGCCCGAGCAGCCTGAAAAGAAAAAAGAAAAGCAGGTTGCGGCCGAAGCTCCGGTACATGAAGGAAAAGAAGAAAGCGGTCTTGAGGCCGGAAAAGAAGTTTCCGGTCAGGAAGAGGAGAACGAAGAAGAGGTGAAAGAGCTCTGAGCATCGAACGGGTTCCTCCCCAGAGCATGGAGGCCGAGCAAGCCACGCTCGGTTCCATGATGCTGGACCGGGATGCCCTTCTCAAAGCGCTTGAATTTTTACAGGGCGAAGACTTTTATCACGAAAACCACAGAAAGATATTTGAGGCTATAGCTGAACTTTTCGACAGCGACAGGGCGTGTGACCTGGTGACGCTTGCGGAAAAGATGCGCCAGCAAAACACCCTGGACAGGGTCGGTGGGGGGGAGTACCTGGCCATGCTGGTCAACTCCGTTCCCACTGCAGCAAACGTTGAATACTATGCTCGCATTGTCGAGGAAAAATCGGTGTGCCGCGCTCTTATCCAGGCCTGCAGCACAATCATCAAAGAAGGATACGATACAGACATCGAAGCAGTTGAGCTCCTGGACAAAGCACAGCACCTCATCCTTCAACTATCGCAAAAAAAGGTTCGCTACGATTTTGTAGCGATAAAAGAAATAATCAACGAAGCTTTTGAAAAAATTGAAGAACTGTATCACAGGGATGATCACGTCATCGGTGTTCCCACCGGGTTTTCCGACCTCGATGTCATAACCACAGGTTTTCACCCCTCCGACCTGGTGGTTATCGCCGCACGCCCCGGTATGGGGAAGACAAGTTTTTGCCTCAACATCGCCCAGTATGCCGGTACCAAAAAACAGATACCGGTGGCTATTTTCAGTTTGGAGATGTCACAGGAACAGATAGCGCAGCGCCTGTTATGCGGAGAAGCTCGCATAGATGCAGGCAGGGTGAGAAGGGGCATACTCTCGGAAAATGATTGGAAGAAGCTTGCTGAAGCAGCAGGAAGGCTCGCTGACTCCGTGATTTTCATTGATGATTCACCATCTATTTCAGTCCTCGAGTTGCGCGCTAAGGCTCGCCGTTTGAAATATGAGCGTAACTTGGGCCTGGTCATCGTCGATTACCTCCAGCTCATGCGGGGACACACGAGGCCAGAAAACAGGCAACAGGAAATATCCGAGATATCCCGTTCCCTGAAGGCCATGGCCCGGGAGCTTCAACTTCCGGTTATGGCCGTATCACAGCTCAGCCGGGCTGTCGAACAGCGCAGCCCTAAGAGGCCGCAGCTTTCAGACCTGCGGGAAAGCGGCGCTATCGAACAGGACGCTGATGTGGTGATGTTCATCTACCGCGATGACTATTACAACTCTGACAGTAAAAAGAAAGGAGTTGCCGAGCTTATTGTAGCCAAGCAACGAAATGGACCGGTCGGAACGGTGGAACTTGCTTTTATTGAACAGTTCACTCGCTTTGAAAACCTGGCCCGCCGTGGTGGCGGGTAGGCGATGGAAAACCGGGGAAAGTATGAAGTCAGATTGCTGAAGCATGAAGTCTGCATAAAGCAACGTAAAAG
>PWXL01000272.1 GCA_003561145.1 Candidatus Atribacteria bacterium | reverse complement strand
CCCAGGATTTCCGCTGTTTTTTTCAGCGTGGAAACCGGCCCATGGCACAAACCCACCGCACGTAATGAGGTGAAACGGGATATGGCCAGGCATACCCGGCTTTCGGGGTTGGTGAAGTTCATGAGGAGCGCTTCAGGGCACAAACGCTCCATATCCCGGCAGATGGGTATCATGAGATGGAGACTCCGCAGGGTATGAAAAGCGGCTCCGGGGCCGCCGTTTTCACCGTACACATGCTTGAATCCATAGGCAATCGGGATGTAAAAATCCTTTTCCCAGAGATCCCACCGGTTCTGTGCAACCGAGACCACCACGTAATCGGCTCCGGGCAATGCCCTGATCCGGTCGGTTTCAGCCTGTATTTCCACCGGTGAAGAGAAATTTTCTTTCACTTTTTGAGCAAAACGGAACATGAGATTCAGCGCATCCTTATTGATATCTACCAGGGAAAAGGTGACATCATAGTCTCGAAGCTCCTGGCAAGCCAAAACATCAACAATCATACCCCGCCCAAATTGTGCACTCCCTGCGCCGATCACCACAATTTTTAATCGCTTCATAGTTTCACACCTCACATGAATTGTGAATTCCATTATTATGCATAACTTTTAAAAAAACATTCCCACTGAAGCTAGTAGGAAGTTTCTACCGGATGAAAGAACCCTTCTCGCTATGGGATTATTTGATCGTTCCCTGCGTAATACCCCAGACAATACGAGGTTGAAAAAGAAGGTAAATCAGGATAGGAGGAAGGGCGGTGAGAGCTGCACCGGTCATGATCAGCGGAACATCCGCTACATACTGCCCCTGAAAGAGGGCTAAACCAAGAGGCAGTGGTGCTTTGGCCGGGTCGTGAATAAGCACGAGCGGTGTAATGTAGGTGTTCCAGGTCCAGACCGTGGTCAAGGCCCCGCAGGTGACGATTGCCGGGCGGGCTATGGGAGCGTAAATCTTCCATAATACCTGCCAGTTACTCGCACCATCCACCAACCCCGAATCGAGAAGCTCTCGTGGAAGACCCATAAAAAAGGATCGTAATACCAGCGTGGAAAAGCAAGCGCTCATGGCAAGCGAGGGAAGAATGACACTCAAAAGGTTATCCACCAACCCAAGTTGGTTCATGAGCTGGAACAATGGTATCATGATGAACACCTCGGCCACCATTACTCCCAGGGAAATGGTGGCAAGAAGCAGCAACCGTTTAAGGGGAAATTCCATAACACTGAATGCAAAAGCCGCCATGAGGGCGATAATCAAGGAACCAATAACAGCTGGAGCTGTTATAAGAACTGAATTGATATAATACAGGTCAAAGTTGTATTGAAACAAAACCCGTCGGAAGTTCTCCAAACTCCACTCGAGAGGAAGTGCAAAGGGACCCCGCCGAATAATATCAGTATGTTCCCGGAAAGTGCCCATAAACATAACCACAAAAGGGATCACGATCAGCAATGCCAGGAAAATCGCAACAAAATAGCCGGAACCGGCTCCAACAATTTTTTTTATGGACATGTTTTTATTCCTTCCTTTCAAGCAGAAACATGCTCAGTCCGGCTACACCGAAAATGATACCGGTCAAAACGATTACCACAGCCGAAGCGTATCCCACCCTGCCTTCAACAAAAGCCGCCTGATAAGCATACAGCGCGATGGGGCGTGTGCCGTACGCTCCTCCCGTGGTTACCAATGTCACGGCAAATATGTAGCTCCCCAGGCTATGAACAGTGGCCATGATCAAGGTTACAACAACTTCAAAGCGGAGATCAGGAAGGGTTATATACCAAAACTGCTGGAGGGCTTTTGCACCGTCAAGTAAAGATGCCTCATACAAGTTCTCGTCAATCTTTTGAATTCCAGCGACATAAACAATGATACAGAAACCCAACCAGGCCCATGTCCCAATAATTGCTACGGCCACCGTTGCCGTTTCAGGGTTTCCCAACCAGGGGCGCTGTAAATGTTCAAGACCCACTATTCGCAGGAAATGGTTGATCACGCCGAACAATGGAGCGTATATCCACCGGAAAATTGTACCCAGTGCGATTGCCGCGACCACCTGGGGAATAAAATAGACACTCTGGAAAAATCGGACTCCCCGCAAACGCCCCCGGGCAATGAGTGAAGAAATAGCCAGTCCAAGGAGGATAGATACAATAACGGTAAAAAAGAAATATACCAGGTTGGTCTGAAAAGCACGGATAAAACGTTCATCAGAAGCCAGATCGATAAAATTTTTCAATCCGATAAAGACTTTGGCCCCAAACCCGTCCCATTGGAAAAGGCTGAATGAAAAATTTGAGAGAAAAGGGTAGATAACAAACACAAGAGCGGAACCGACGGTAGGCGCAATATAAAGGTAAGGAACTATGGCAGCGGATTTTCTGCGCCGGCTCTTGTGCACTCTCCCCGTTCCTTTGTTCACACACTTCCCTCCTCAGAAAAAACATAGTGGTGAGTGCGGAGTCTGCTGTCCACAAAAGACTTCGCACTCACCATGTAATAGAATGCTATCTCCTCCTGTTTTCCTGAACTCACTCAATCAACAAAAGCACGGTAATCAGCTTCAATTTTTTCCACGAATTCCTCAGGGCTGATACGCAATAACATCAAATCCCGACCGGCATCTCCAATGGTGTCCCACATTGTCGGAGTCGCCCAATCTAAAAAGTGTCCTACCCGGCCCACTCGGTTTGTTTCATTCCAAGCGGTCAGAATATCATGATACAAACCTTTTGGAATACCTTCCAGGGGAACAGGAACACGGGCGGGTAAAACATTGAGCTCCAGCTGCAACTCCACCGTTTTATCTGATGCTATGAGGAAATCAAGGTATTCCGCGGCCAAATCCGGGTGTGGAGAGTAAATGCTGATACCGATGGGAGTGGCCATTCCCCCGATTTGTGGCGGCAATTCACCGCCTTTTTCCATCGGCGGGAACGGGATGAACCCGGATTCGAAATCGGCTTCGGCTATGCTCACAGAATACCAGCTCCCCTGGATAAAGAGAGCTGAAGCGCCTGCTAAATAGACGCTGAGAGCGTCATCCCCGCCCAGCGCGGTAAATCCGTCTACCAGGAATTCGTTCTCTACCCAATTCTGCAGTATGCGCGCGGATTCGATATTTCCTTCTTCCATCCAGCTCCTGTCGGCTTTCGTCCGAACCACAACGTCGTCGAGATACTCCTGGGCCGCGTCGGCTCCCATCTGGTGGGCCAGGGCAGCGTGCTGAAGTGCTCCGTAAAGATGGAAAAACTGCCAGTCGTCAAGAATCCCTACTGAAATGGGAGCATATCCCCCCTCTTTGATCAGTTGCATTGTCTCCTCGAGTTCGGCCACACTTTCCGGAATACTCAAGTTCAGTTCTTCAAAAATATCCTTGTTGTAGTATATCCCAACTAATTCTGCGTCCAATCCCACAGCCCAGATAAGCCCTTCTCCGAACTGGGTACCATCTTCGGTATACCGAACCCGGTCCCAGATAGTTGGAGAAAAGAGCTCATCCAACCAGCCATACTGTTCAGCATAGGGATCGAGGTTCACGATTTGATTGGCACGCACCATCGGCCCCATCATGTGTTCCCCATTATTCACTAATACGATATCCGGACCTACGCCCGCCCCCAGAGCGGCCATCACTGCCGTTTTCATATCAGCGAGAGGCCGGGCTGACCTCTTGACCTGCCAATCCGGATACCTTTCCTTGAATTGTTCAATAGCTGCTTCAGCAACCGGCTCCCGGTTGGGCTGGTAATAAATATCCCAAATCTCGAGGACCTTGACATCAGAACCCCAGGCACATGTGGTCATCATGAACACAACCAGGAGACAACTCATAAGAATAGAAAGAGCCTGCCAGCGAAACATTTTCTTAACCTCCTCTTTTCATTTTCCTCGCTGCAATATCCTTGTTCAATCTAATGTCATCAAACACCTCCTTTCCTTGTGTGATGGCTATCTGCTAATATCACGATTGCTCGTACTCCGAAATGTGTTTCGTTTCATGTCTTGCAAATTTTAATCCCACAAAAAAGGGGTTGCGTAGTGTAGTGAAAAGTACGTGAGCGTTTTCACCGGCAATAATGCAAGCAAAAGAGGAAGAATATCAGCACAAAACAACGTTGCCGGCTTTACTGTGTTGTGTATAATGGAGCACATGACTCGAAAGACTAAACAGCAGGAATAGGAAGATATCAATATCTGTAGTGATTCAGCAAAACTGCAGATCTCGATCTCCTCCTTAAGAAGCCATACTCTGCTTCCGCTATCTATGTTTTTATTTTTCTTTATTACATTTTAACAAAAAAGGGTTACGGATAAAATATCAAGTTGCAAAAACACTCACAAAATTTTTTTTAGGTAAAATTCTATTAAAATGCAGTTGACCTACCGTATCAATTCGGCACCAAAAATGAAAATTTGGAGAAGCGGTGAAAGGGTGTATTATGAAAGCGGAAGTTTGGCTAGAAGTAAGAAGCCTTTCACGGAATTTGCATCCGACTCACGATTCAGGGAGTTTACCCTGAAGGTAACATGCCACGTGGTGTCCTTTTGAGATCTCATTCAAAGGCGGCCTGATCATTGTACATTCATCTACCAGGGATTCCGGACAGCGTGGCTGGAAAGGACATCCTTGGGGAACATCCATGGCGCTGGGGGGATCGCCTGGGATAACAGGCCTTAAATGGAAGCGGTTTCGGGGATCAGGCTCCGGGACAGCCTGCAGAAGTCTCCTGGTATAGGGATGTAAGGGGTGTTCAATCACTTCGCGAGAGGGCCCTGTCTCAACCTGAGTTCCCAGGTACATAACCGCAATGCGGTCGGAAAAATGACGGGCGCTGGCTAAGTCATGCGTTATATAAAGAAAGCTCAGGTTTCGTCTTTCCTGCAGTTCCCGCAGAAGGTAGAGTATCTCCGCCCGGCTGGAAGCGTCTATCATGGAGACCGGTTCATCGGCCACAATGTATTCCGGCTCCAGAACGATAGCCCGGCCGATGCATACCCTCTGCCTTTGCCCTCCGGACAAAGTATGGGGATACTTGGTCGCGAATTCTGCTGCAGGAATAAGTTTTACCTGTTCCAGGGTCTGGATAACCAGCTTCTCCCGCTCCTTTCGATCCCCCCTTTTATGGATGATAAGAGGTTCCTCCACCAACTGAAAAACGGTCATATACGGATTGATGCTGGAATAGGGGTCCTGGAAAATGGGTTGTGCCTTTCTGCGAAATTCCTTGATACGGTGGTCCATGAACGTGCTGATATCTTCACCTTCAAAACAGACTGTCCCTTCCACCGGTTTGATCAACCCCAGCGTTGCCCTGCCCAGGGTGGTTTTCCCGCTGCCCGATTCACCTACAAGTGCTATGGTTTCTCCCCGTCGCAGCTGGAAAGATATTCCATCTACCGCCTTTACCGCTGTACTGCGGAAAAAGCCGCGACGCACAAAAAAATAGACTTTCAGGCTTTCCCCCTTAACCAGTACGTTTTCCGAATTCATAACGTGAACCTCTCTTAGTACCAGGATACTTCCATCACTGTTGTCGCTCTGAACCTGAAACTCATAACTTTGTTCTCGGTCTTTTGGGGCTGGAAAATGTTGTATTCATTTTGCGTATAACCAGCAGCCTGTCCAGTGAGCGGGGGCAACCTCCAACCATGGCGGCTCTTTTTCCCGGCAGGGTTCAAAAACCGAGGGGCAACGGGACTGGAACCGGCAACCGGGGGGAGGCGAAACCAGGTCACAAGGGGCACCGGAAAGAAACTGGGGACGTGTATCTCCATGCAACCGGGGGATACTGGCTAAAAGTTTCTGCGTGTAAGGCCCCTGGGGGTTGATCAATATGTTTTCGGCCGGCCCGTATTCCATGAGTTTTGCCCCGTGAATAACGGCGATATAATCACAAATATCGCTGGCCAGGGCGATATCATGAGTAATCAGGATCATGGAAATTCCGAGGTTCCATTTCAATTGTTTCAAGAGATTCATAATCTGGGCCTGGATACTGACATCAAGCGCGGACGTCGGTTCGTCCAGCACAATCAGCCGGGGCTTGAGATATAATGCCATGGCTATAGGCGCCCGCTGTTTCATGCCTCCGCTCAATTCATGGGGATAACGGTATGCTACATCCCTGCTCAACCCCACCGTTTCCAACAAGCTTTCCGCCTCTCGTCCGGCTTTTCGAGGGGATATTCCATCACCGGACAAGAGGCGTTCCACCACTTGCCTTCCAACCTGTATCACCGGATTGAAGGAATTCATCGCCCCCTGAAACACCATGGATATTTTTTTCCAGCGTATGTCTTTACGGAATTCCGCCGCCGATAATCTCATAAGGTCTCTACCCTCAAAAAGGATACTGCCCTGGTACGTACTGACATTACCAGGTATACTACGCATGATGGCCAGGGACAAGCTGGTTTTACCACTGCCCGATTCGCCTATAATGCCCAGGGTTTTTCCCTCTTCCTGGAAAGAAAGGGAAAAACCTTCCACCGCACGGAGAGGACCACGTGTCGTCTCATAATACAGGTGCAGGTCTTTTATCTCCATAAACGCCATGACCTGGCCCTCCGCAAGCGGGGATTGACTACCGGTTCCATGCCCAATGCCAGGAACATGAAGGTAATGGCCGTTAAAACTATGAGCAGTCCCGGCGGGATCACCCACCACCAGTAGCCTAAAAAAACCGCGCCGGTCCTGAAACCGTGTTCCAGTATCTGACCCCACGTGGGTATGGAAGGGTCTCCTAACCCCAGGAAACTCAGGCCCGCCTCAGCCAGGATGGCAGAAGGAGTAAAAAATACCAGTTGAGCAAAGACAAAGGGGGCAGTATGGGGAAAGATGTGGCGAAAGATGATCCTGGTTCGAGAAGCGCCTAAAGCCTGGGCTGCTTCCACCTCTGAGCCGGAGCGAAGTTGTAAAACCATGGTCCGAACCATTATGGTCAAGCCGGGCCAGCTGAAAGCCACCAGTATCAGTATAATAATCCACAAATTGGGACCCAGGATAAAAACCATGAATATGAGCAAGGGAAGCAAGGGTATGTTGGACACGATATCGGCCGCACGCTGGATGATCACATCGGCAACCCCCCCCAGGTACCCACTTACCAGACCAAGGCTTGTTCCTACTAAGGTATTTATCAATGACGCGGTTAAACCGATCAAAAGAGCGACAGGAAGTCCGAAAAGCAATCCTTCCGCCAGGTCTCTTCCCAGAATATCGGTGCCAAGGGCTCCGAAAACCGATCCGCCTACCACGGCCCGCACCTTTTCCACGGAGTCTGCGGGATCATTGACCATCACCCGCACCACAAGGTTATAATCACCACTCAATACCCCAAATGCTTCTGGCGAAGCCGGGCTACCGAACAAAGCGGCGGTAAGATTTCTCTGCCATTGTTCTTGCGGAGGAACAGGATCTTCCAAGCCTTTCAAAAAGCCGGCCACCGCTTCCACCGCTCTTCTTTCGGCGCTGAGCAAAACCCGCAAAGGCTCTGTAAAGTGGCGCTGGTAGGGGGGAGACTCCCCTGGCCGGGGTCCGCGCAATATCTCCCGGTAGAGGGTGAATTCTTCTCCGTCAGGTCGCTCTAAAAGCACCGTGACAACGGGAGGCCGTAGATGATAGACTGCCCGGGCCAGGGCAAAGGAAAGAAAAGTAGGGGGCTCATCCGCCTGGTGGGTGAAGGGTATCTGAAAAACATACTCAAGGTCGTGGGTCTCCCCGCTTGGGGCATGAACCGGTGAAGTGGTTTCGAAAACCTGGTGTTCAGCCGGCCTGGTGTCCGAAAATAAATGTATCCAGGCAGGGGGAGCGGCCTTGGGATTGTCAGCCCACACGGCGGGGTTGCTCCAGCGGATGGGACCAAAATCAGGGGGGTAGGTGAACACAACGTAGATGGAAACTGTTATAAGTAACGCAAACAGGACCACGCCCACCTTCCCCGGCCCGCTTTTTTTCAGTTCACTGAGAAGGCGGTGTCTCTCCAAGTTACTGGTACCTCACTCTGGGATCCAGGATGACGTACAGAACCTCGAGGATCATGCGTGCTATAACGTAAATGAGGGTGAACATGAATGTCAAAGCTACGATGACCATTTCATCCGGGGTACCTACAACCGCTTCGTAATATAATCGTCCCATGCCCTGCCAGTTGAATACAGTTTCCACCAGGATAGAACCTCCCAAAGAACCGGCCAGTCCCAACACAAGACCGGTAACAATAGGGGGAGCGGCCACCCTGAGGATGTGCCGCCTCGAAACGACCTTTTCCGTCAATCCCTTCGCTCGTGCCACGGTGACATGATCAGCCTGGGCCACATCGAGAGTCATAGTACGGACTACGTATATATAGGGACCGGCACTCGCCAGTACAAGGGTAATGATGGGTAAAAAGGCATGGTGAAGCAAATCGAGAAAACGGAATAAACCGGCCGGTGGTGGTGGAGTGCCGTACATGCCGCCGGAGGGGAATATCGGGAATCGAAAAGAAAAAAGGAGAATGAAAAGAATTCCCACCCACCAGGCAGGCATGGCATAGGAAACAGCGGAAAAATAACTCACTATCCGATCGCTGAGTGAGCCCACTTTACTGGCCAACCTGACCCCCACCGCTATTCCAATCCCCGCAGTGAAAATGAGAGAGGTAGTTAAAAGAAGCATGGTGTTGGGCAACCTTTCAAGCACGATATCGGCCACCCTATTGCTGCCGGTGAAACTCCGCAGGGTATGTGCTTCTCCCAGATCGAGAGTAAATACCCGGGAAACCATCTCCGGCAGACGATGATACCAGGGACGGTCTAAACCGTAAGAAGTCTGCAGTTCCTCCCGCCGGACTCTCAAGGCGTACTCCAGCTCATCCGGATCTCGTATGGTTTCAGCCAGGGAAGGCCGAAGCGCGCGGAGTTCCTCTCCGATGACTGCTTCCAGCATGCGGTCGGACAAACCAGTAATACCCAAGCTTATCACCAGCAAAAACTGTACAGCGATAAGAACGAGAACCATGGTGATGCCACGGACCAAAAGAGGTCTCCAGAAAGACATATGCCATCACCCGTAATGTTCAGAGATTTTTATTTTTTTGAAAGCATGATGTGTTCAGGGAACAACCTCCACCTCTGCCCTATATTCGCTGATCAACGCCACTTCGTCGCTGTAAGCGACAAGGTACAGGCGGTACAGACCAGGGAAAAGTTGAGCGGTAAACTCTCCATCAAGTGGTACCTGGAACCGTCCGCTGACAGGGTCACTTTCTGTTTCTCCGGCTTGTAGAACCTCGTCGGTTACGGGGTCAACAAAGAGGTAATATACACCCAACCTTCCCGGCCCTTCGACGATTCCCGAGAATTCCCCCTCTTCACCTGGGACCAGCTCGGGTATCATAACTGCATCGATAAACATGGCCGGTGGATCCCCATAATACCATTCACCCGGACGGTAGGGATAGTTCTCCTCCCTGAAAGCCCGTAGTTCGGCATACTGGGCAGGGGGGTCGTAAGCCGAGAGAAAGAAGGGGCCATTGCTGATGACGAGGTTGCCATGACGTTCGAACCATTCCAAAGCCGACTGGTATCTCTCCATGGCCTCTTTTTCGCTCACCAGTGAACTTCCGTTTACTTGGAAAATGTTTTCCGGTATGACATCCCTCCCCATAAATTCACGCAGGGTCCTGAGCACGAGGCGGCAATCCCGGTCCATGACCAGGCTGAGCCAGGGAACGTTGAAACGGGTAGCGGCGGTGTCACTGTAAGCGGCCCTCCTTTGCCCGAACACCACCTCATCCATGGCAGCCAGTATTTCCCAGGGCATGCTCAGACCGGCGGGACTCGCGTAACTCGCGATGTAATCTTCATGAAAATGCCAAAAATCCACGTACACTTCGATCCTGTTTTCATCAAGGATACGATACCCCCGGAAAGTATCGAGATATGGTCGGGAGGTTACCGCCACACTCATTTCTATACGGGATTTATCCGGGTCATAAGCCAGTTCATACCCCTGTGCAATGGAATACACAACATCAGCCATATTGATAGGTTCTCCATGATGCCAGTTGGACTGGAAATAAAGAGTATAGTCGAAAACCACCCTGCTTATGGCTTCCACTCCTGTTCCCACCTCTTCCCACCTTTTCGTGTCGGTGTTCCACGTAACAGCGTCTGCCGGCACGGTGAGAGTGTCATCCGGTCCCGCGGTTTCCACTTGAAATGTGGCTCGAAAGGGCTGAGGAATACCGGTGAAAGGGTGATTCCACAAGGGCGGGTCATGAAGCTGCCGCCAGATGTCAACGCTGTAGATATCACCCAGTCCACCCACCGGGTTCCAGGTAGTACGCTCCGTCCATACCCACAGGTGTCCTATGGTAACTTCACCAGCATCGCTTACATGGATTTCTCGAAAGGTGAGGGGAGAACGGGGGCCGGCCACCAGGTCCCGCGTGATTCCCTGCACGTTTTTTTGGGCGGGATAGCTGTTCACGACCGTCGCCAGCCATATCCGTACCGATTCTTCCAGGCCTAGCTCACTCATACGCCTATATATGCGGTTTCTCTCTTCGTAGCTTGAAAATTCCCCCCGATACAGCTTCTTCCCTAATTCATCAAGTTCCTCATGGGTGTACTGCCAGAACCCGGCCTCCAACCAACCGGGCATATTCCCCAGCCAGGGGGCGTTCATCTGGTTTACGGTGGCAAAATCGTACCGCTGGGGAGCAATTCTTCCCCAGCCTTCGGTATATATATGCCATTCGAATGCCTGGGGATCGGTGGCATATACCGTAATGGTAGCAGCGGCAAAAGGACGATAGGAAATAGCCACCATGAAGCCGGCTTTTTCAAGCTCAGAGCGGACTAAGTCGGCTATCTCCCGGCGTTCGTCTTCCACCCGGCCGATAAACCTGATCCGGATGGGTTCCCCCTGGAAGTGCCATATTCCCTCTTCGAGCCCGGCCCCGGCGTCAATCATTGCCCGGGAAATCATATCTCGAGCATATTCGGGATCGTATACGATGCCCGATCCCCGGTCCATGTCGTAAATAGTTAAAAAGTCATAGTCCCGGGGACTCACGTGGCTCACCATGGGTAGGGCCATACCCCGGTATATATCCCGTGCGATGAACTCCCTGTCCACCAGGTACTGCATTGCCCACCTCACTTCCGGAAGAGAAAAGGGGTTAAGCCCGTTAGGGTCCGGAGAAGGATTGAGCACCAGGGAGAGAGTGGTGGCAGGAGCGGAATACAGCTCAAAGCGGGGATCGACACGGAGTTTTTCCGCCGCCGCCGTCTTTAAACTGAATATGTACAGGTCCAATTTACCGGCCTCCATGTCCAGGGGAGCCCGGTCCACGTCAAATGCCTTAAACAGAAGACGATCCGCCGCCGGCCCGGGCAATTGATGAGGCGGTTGGTACGAGGACGCCGAAACCGGAGCGATCAAAATGATGGGCAACACGAGGCCCATTGTTATTGCCAGGCAAATACGCTTTCTCATGAGTAACGACCTCCTGTCTCCACTCAGTCCTCTACTCAGGAACTTTTTCTTTCAGCAACGCAGATATAATCTCCCTGACTTCCTCCCAGGCTTCGTTGTTTTCTCCCATTACCCTCTGCAATTCGTCTATTTGCCGCTGGAAATCCCTTTGCATATCCTGTATATTCCCGAAACCGAATTCAGTGTAGAAAGAAGTGGAAGCCCTGTTGCCGGAATCATCGAAAACCGTTACGGTCTGAGCTCCCTCACCGGTAATGGGAATGTAAATGTCGGCGTTGAATCTTCCCTCACGGTTGGTTCTGGTGGTTGAGATGGTGGCGTCTCCCAGCTGGATAAAAATATTCATTTCCGGTTGAAATTGAAAGCCCTGCAGAGTGATGTTTTGTCCGCCGGCTCCCGCCGAAGGTGAAATGTAGATTTCCGGGGAACGAATGGCACGCTGGCGGGCAAAGCCGATTTTCTGGTTCAAAGGTCCAAACTCACCCAGCCGGGTATCGGCCCATACCATGTAGACGTCTCCCCCGGTGGCGGTGATGGCAAAGTAGTCCCCGATAAAAAGCCCATAGGGAAATCCGTGGTTTGGATTGGAAGGAAAATCGGTTACCCGGGCATCTCTCACGTGTATTCCTACCTCCTCGAGTTCAAATCCCCAGCTCTCCCCCCTGTCTTCCGAGCGGGTGTAATAGATATGGTAGCGGGTCTGGGAAGGATCATCTCTCATATCTCCCCACATAACGTAAAGGTTACCCTCGGGATCCGTGTCAATGGCGGGGAAAAACTGCAGCCTGTTGGTGTCATCATCGTTGAGACGCAACGGCCTGCTCCAGTTCTTGCCCCCATCGAGAGACCGTATAAAGTAAATATCGCCGTCATCATTGGGACGGTCAGGCGGCCGGGCGGTATAAACGATATAGAGCTCACCTTCCGGTCCCAGGGCTACCTGGGGGAAAGCCGCCCCCCAGTAACGGAAAAAGGCGTTGCGGGGTCGAAAACCTATTTCATTGAATACGGTGGCAACTGTGGCGGTTGAAAAAGTCTCCCCACCATCGGTGGATCGAGCAACATGGATTTCCGCTAACCCTTCCATGCTGCCGTCATCAGTGCTGTCAAGCCAGGCAACATACACGGTTCCGTCCCTATCAACAATCGGCTGAGAGCCCTGTACCACGCGGTCGGTGCCGAATACTCCCGGAATATCGACCGGTTGGTGTATTTCACCGTATACCCTTCTTACGGTAGGACTGACCGCTTGAGGCTCACTCCAGGTAATCCCTCCGTCCTCGGAACTGACCAATTGAATGGTGGTTTTGATATCCCGGGGAGCGAAGGTGGGGAGTTCTCCTATCCAAAGAATATCGTAATCCACCCGGAAGTCCGTATAGGTGACATACATGGTGTCCTTTTCCGGATCTTCATGGTGAGGACCCACAGCTATCCATGGCTTATCCAAAAAACCGATGGAAACTATTCCTCGCATCCTGCCAGCCGGATCGACGTCTATATCCAGCGTTTTGATATCACTGCGGGCTACAGAAATGGTTTGTGGCCAGTCGTACCCACCACTATCTGAGTGGGAAACCACGATGCTCGATACCATGGCGGAGGAATACAGCGGGCCTACCGCGAAATCTTCCACTCCGATAGATATACTGGCAAAATATACCCTGCCTTCCCGGTCAAAAGCCAAAACCGGGTCACCGCCGGAAACCCGGTCATCAAGGAGATACGGTACCTGGAAGGGTCCCTCCCAGTGAGCTCCACCGTCTATACTCACGTATGAGGAAACAGAGGGGAAATTGTAATCTATCAGTCCTACCACGATATGATCGGGGTCATGAGGATGAACAGCGATATGCGGCTCGGTTTGAAAAGGCATCCGGCTGAAATCACGGCTGATGAGGACATCCCTGCTGAAGGCGGGAGCAGGATCCCGGTAAGGAACAAGGAAAGCGGCGCCGGGTGCCTGGAGTGCTGGAGAACCAGTAGTAGGAGAAGGAGCGGCAAAAACGGCGGGTAATTGTCTCCAATCAAGCCGGGTGAGAGAGTGCCATCCCGGCCTGGCCCACAGTCCGGGATCAATCCCCTCCACCAAAAGCCAGGGTCTTCCCGACATCACATCTTTGACCGGTTCCCAGAGCTTGAATACTTCCGGGCCAATTCTAGGTCGCTCCGGCTCGGTGGGTATTTTCACCTCTCCCTGCGCTATACTCGTAACACCAATTATAAAAACACATAAAAGCCCTATAAAAAGGGACAATACCTTTTTATTGTTTTGTGAGCTCATAATACACCTCTCCTCCTTTTTGCCGTAGGCTGACGTTTTTTACCGATAACGCTCCTGAGGGAATCCACAAAATATGTTCTTACTACCTTAATAACGCTCTATAATGTGGAGGATAGTATCCAGGCGATTGATAACAGTAAGAAGAATAGCACTTCTCAGGTCTTCAAAATTTTTCCGGAATTCATGAGCTCCGGTGATAATATATGCCTCTACCAATTCATCCCGGGTTTTGTATTCTTCCGCCAACCAGTCAAAATAGGTTGAAGCAGCATGCTTCACTTTATTGATGAGGGGGCCTAAACGAACAGGATCAGCATGTAAAGAGAGTTCTTTGATTCTCTCCAAGTATGCGCCGGCTTCATCCCTGCTATACGGAAAAGGCTTACGGAGTTCCGCCAACAGCAAGCGGTCGTATTCCATCAGGAGTGATAATTCGAGTATTTTTTCATGAATAGGGTGAACGGAAGGAGTATTGTCAATACCCTCGCCATGTTTTCCCAAAGTCGGGTGCGTCACGAGAAATATCAATAAAAAAAAAGAAAATATAATTGTTACAACAGTAAAACGGTGGGGCATATGCTTTCCCTCCATTTTTATTTATTTCTTGATGATGCCTGCGCTGAATAAAAGGATACTTTTCCCTCGCAACTCACTTATATCTTGTTTTTCCTTATTGTCTTTACCAATAAAAGTTCCGGATTATATTTCATCCTTAGCGCCGATATGAAGATACCTTCATCATGCAAGTGATGCAATCCAGATGAAATGCTGCATCTGATGATAGTACAGCTTCAATGGGAATATATTTTTGAATAACCAGAAATATTTCATGTAGCGTTCACCTTAGAATATGATATATATTTTTTAATAGGTATACCACGGTGTTATCTTTTTTATTTTAAGAATGAATGCCGATCTCTATTGATTGCCTATAGTTATTAAGGTAAAATGTTTATAATATCTTTATCAGGGGGTGGGGTGAATGAAAAAAGCCGGAATGATTCTTGGGATTATCGGTGGAATCATTGGAATAGTGATCGCAATTATGGCCATTGGGGCTGGAGCAGTGATCGACCTGGCCACACAAGCCGTTACCGCAGACGGTGAAATCCCTAGAGAGCTCCAGGACATGACCGCATCTGTTGCAAGTGTCGGCAGACTGGCATTGGGAGGAGGCATTGGTATCCTTATAGCCTCAATCATCGGCTTGATTGGTGCAGCCATGGTGAATAAAAACCAGAAAATATCGGGAATTTTGATGCTGATCGGTGGTATTGTCGGTTTCGTTCTTTTATCAATGGGTTTTATAGTACCGGGTATACTTTTAATTATCGGAGGAGCACTGGCCTTGACCGCAAAAGAGGAAGTAAAAGCATGACTCTCATTTTCCGCCCGGCCTGACACAGCCAACCGGGCGGAGCTCCCTACACCTTCTTTTCTCAAGAATGCTTTCGCCTGTATGAACTCTCACTATGTACTGAAAGGGGTGATCGAGCCTATAATGATTTATTTCTCAATCAGAAGTCAATGATGAGGAAGGTTAATATTGGTTTGGTTCTTCACCGTTTTGCCTCTTTGTGATACCGTAGCAAGTCAAAATGCGGCTGCTCCCGCTTCTGCAACCACTTGGTCCTGTTTCACAGTTCCGCTGCTCACACCGATTCCTCCAACCACCGTTTCTCCGTCTTTCAGAGGTACACCTCCACCGAAAATAATAATTCTTCCCTGGTTACTTACATGGACTCCAAACACCGGTTGGCCCGGTTGGCTGATTTTTGCAAGCTCCCGTGTTTCCGTTTGTAAACTGCACGCCGTATACGCCTTGTTCAAAGCGATATCAATCGCTCCCAAGAGCGCGCCATCCATTCGTTGAAACGCAACCAGGTTACAGCCTTCGTCAACCACGGCAATATCCATGGGAACACGGATTTCATCAGCTTTTCTCCTTGCAGCTTCGATAATTCGCAACGCAGCTGCTAAATCAACTTTTTTCGCCACAGTCATTACCTCCT
>PWXL01000136.1 GCA_003561145.1 Candidatus Atribacteria bacterium | reverse complement strand
TTTTTGGGGAATGGTTCCCGTGTATCCGGGAGGTGTCTGGACGTACATTGTTGCGTCCAAGAAAAACGATCCCGCCCGGGTAAACCGCTCTCTCTCCTTCACGACCGGGTATTACTCTCCCAGTGTCCATCAGGGAGCGTTTTCCTTACCACCCTTTCTTACCAAGCTGTTTACTGCTCCAAAAGAAGGATAAGAGGGAACAAGATTCCAACCCGTCTGACTTCTTCCCTCATCCTTCATATCAAGTGTCCATACCTTCCGGTATTTCCAGACGAGCGAGGAGTGAGAGTTGATGATAGGTAAAGCCTTCTGCTTCAGCTAACCGGGCATAGAGCTCCATGTGCGGTGTTTTGTCTTTTTTGCCCGGCGCGATGAGCGAAGATCTGGTGTAAAAATCATCAGTTCCAAGGGGAGAGGAAAAACGACAACCTCCACGAGTCGGAATGACATGATTGGGGCCAAAACCGTAGTCTCCCAATGCCACGGGGGCGGTTGGCCCCATCAACACGGCTCCTGCCCTGGGAATGCTCATGAAAGCGTCTTCACCCTCGGGGTAGACAATCTCCAAGTGTTCAGGAGCCAGTTGATCGCTGATGTGCCAGGCTGTGAAGCGGTCGGGTACCCGGAAGAGCCATACCGGAACACTGCGTTCAAAGGTAAGGGGCTGGTGAGCAACCTTCTGTTCTATTATGTTATATGTCCCGGTGAGCACATCCCGGCTGGTGGATATGAGGATTGCCTGGGCGAAAGGGTCATGTTCGGCTTGGGCCAGCAGGTCAAGGGCAAGCCACGGAAGGTGAGCGGGAGGTTCAGCCATTATCACCACCTCAGAAGGTCCTGCGAGAATATCAATGCCTACCACGTCACTCAGCAGCTTTTTAGCCAATGTAACGTATAGGTTGCCCGGCCCCACAACTTTGTCAACTCGCGGAACCGTTTCGGTGCCGAAGGCCGCTGCCGCTATAGCTTGGGCTCCGCCCACCCTGAATACTTCCCGGATACCCAAGAAATGTGCGGTGGCCAGGGTGAAGGGATGCACGGTACCGTCACTTCGCGGTGGTGTGAGCACCACCATACGTCGAACACCGGCAATGCGCGCTGGAATGGCTGCCATGAGGAGGCTTGAAGGATAGGCTGCCCGTCCACCCGGCACGTAGATTGCAACAGTATCTATAGCCCGGTTAATTTCTGCCAATAGGTGTGGACCTCTTCGGTACCACCAGGAATCTCGGGTATGCCGGTCATGATATTCTTGTATACCGGAGTCGATTTTTTCCACGTCCTCTTTGAACCAAGCTGGCACGGAATTCCATGAATCCTCCAATTCTTTTTCATTGACCTTTGGTGTCTCAACAAGACATCCATCGAGTTCCGATGTGATATCCCGCAAGGCCTTGTCCTGGTCCTTGACAACCCGGGAGATAATACTCCGCACCCGCTCTTCATACCGCAGCTGGTCAAGGTAGATTTTTCTTGTATCCCGGCCGAGGAAACTCATAGCCTCAGCCACATTGTTTACTTCTTTCATTGTTATGTTGAATTCAGCCATTATTCATCACCTCTCTCAAGCGGGTGAGGAATTGAGCTATAGCGTTTCCCCGCGTGCGCATACTGACACTGTTTGCAACCAGACGAGCCGAAACGGGACAGATATCATCAATAATTTCAAGACGGTTTTCTTTCAAGGTTTTCCCCGTGGATACCAGGTCCACGATGGCATCGGCTAAACCCATGGCGGGTGCTAACTCTATGGAGCCGTAGAGAAAAATGAGGTCACCGGTGAAACCGTTTTCAGCCATGTAGCGGCGTGTAATCGATGGATACTTTGTAGCGATACGAATGTGCTCCCGCTCTATGAGTTCAGCACTGGATAATCCGCGGGGTCCGGCCAGGACCATGGTACAACACCCGATACCAAGGTCTAAAAGTTCGAAAACATGGTTTCCGCGTTCGAGAAGGATGTCCTTTCCTACGACACCTAAATCTGCGACACCAAATTCAACGTATGTAGAACAATCCTTGGGATGCGAAAAGAGTATTTTCCAGGGAAAAGTCTTCTCTTCGAATACCAGGCGCCGGGTGCCTTTTCTGAGTTTTTCCGGCCACGGAAATACCTGTGAAAGTAGCTCGATGCATTCGTCTTTCAGCCTTCCGGTAGGTAAGGAAAGGGTAAGATCAGCCACGGTTTTGCCTCTTTTCCCATTTCTGTATCATGTCACCGGCGGATAAGGGAGGCGAGAAAGTACATTCTTCACCCTCAAGGAATATCCTGGGGTGAGAGGCATATGGATCTTCTTCCATGATCACCGGAATTCCACGTGCCCGTGCAATTTCAGCCTGCTGGAACACCTCCCGGCGGTCTGCCGGTGCATACAGTATTTTCAGTAAGGAAGGTTCCCCGGAGGAGTGGATACCCGATTTTTGCAATACTTCCACCAGTCTTTCCACAAAGAGAGCAAATCCACACGCCGGGCATTCCCTGCCAAACCGGTGAAAGAGTCCGTCATATCGTCCTCCTGTGAGCACAGGAGAGCCTTCGTAAGGTGAAAAACCTTCGAAGATAACCCCCGTATAGTATTCGAAGTCCCTGATCAATCCAAGATTAAAAAACACTCCTTCTGTTACATCCATATCCTCAAGCATGTCCCATACTTGAATCAAGTGCCCCGCGCAGGTAAAAAAGAGAGAGTTTTCCGGAAAGTTATTCCGCAAGGATTCAAGTTCCGCTCTTTTACCCCTGAGAAAGGGCAGTTGTTCCAGCACTGACAAGGAGACTCTGTCAAGGTCAAGCCGGGAGCCCTGTAACACTTCTTTCACAGCGTTGAAATCACGAGCCCGTATGGACCGCTTCAAGCACCGCTTTGTTTCATCGGTAACTGCAAGGGTATCGAGGAGATAATGCACAAAGCCCACATGCGCAATATCGAGCTCATACTCACGAATTCCCGCTTCCCGCAGGGAAAGCGCTGCCAAAGCTATGATTTCTGCGTCGATAAAGGGATCGCTTTGGCCGAAATTTTCTAATCCCACCTGGGTCAGTTCTGTTTCAGACCGGAAAGGAGATGTAGGTAAACGAAATATTTTCCCATCATAGAACACACGGGTATTGGTGAATTCCCTCGCTGCCTTTCCACTGAACATGCGGGCGACTGAAGTGGTAAATTCCGGGCGAAGGCAGGCCAGTTTTCCTTCACGATTGATGAACCTGTACAGGCGTTCACTTTCTTCGTCTTCCATGGCAGGCGAGAAGGTTTTGAAGAGTTCAATGCTGGGTGTTTCCACTTCTTCATACCCCCACCCCTGAAAAACCCTCCGGAGTGATCGCTCGATTTCCCTTTTTATCCTGACTTCATGGGGAAACACGTCCTTCATCCCGAAAACCGTTTCCACTCTCTTGTATCTCCTTTCTTCATCATCTCTGGGTCATTGTAATACAGAAACAGGAAAAACCCAACAATCATCAATACTATAGCTGCATGAGGGGCCTGGTGCCTCACGTAAAAATCTTGATAAAAGGGTTTTCTCAAAACGGAAAATGTGTACAATGTACAGTAATCTGGCTCGTAATGGCAGAATGTAAGATAATGGAGATAAAAAAGCGGTTGAGATGTGAGAGGAGATTGAGGAGTATGTGGAAGAATAACATGCTCTGAGGTTTTATGACATTGTCTTGCCACTACTCCCTACTCACGACTCCCGACTCACTGCATACACAGGGGAGGAAAACATGGGAAGCGTCAAAGACCTGACTGTAACGAAATCACCACGTGAAAATGCTTTTGGGGAAGGGTATTTCACTTTTTCCGACCGGTATTCTGTTTTTGACTGGGGAGAAATGCCCGATCATATTCCGGGAAAGGGTGAATCACTGTGCCTTATGGGAGCATATTTTTTCGAATGCTTGGAAAAAGCCGGCTGGAAAACCCATTACCGCGGTCTTGCCGATGATGGTGAAACCAGGAGGCTCGATGATATTCGAAAGCCCACCCGCCGAATGGAAGTATCATTGGTGCGGGTTATTCATCCTACACGTGTTAATGGATCCTATGATTACGGTGTATACAGGCCGGATGAAACCAACTTTTTAGTTCCTTTTGAATTTATTTACCGCAATACATTACCCCGGGGTTCAAGTTTCAGACAACGGGCGAATAAGGGACAGCTTCGACTGGAAGATTATGGATTGGAAGCGCTTCCGGAACCGGATGAAGTATTGGAGCACCCGATCCTTGATGTATCCTCAAAACTCGAGGAACAAGACCGCTACATGAGCTGGGAAGAAGTCGCCTTCCTCAATATTCTCACTCAACAGGAAATAGAGAAGGCACAGGACTTATTGAGGCACACAGACCAGTTGATTACCGATGTGTGCCGGAAAGTCGGCTTGCAGAATGAAGATGGTAAAATAGA
>PWXL01000111.1 GCA_003561145.1 Candidatus Atribacteria bacterium | reverse complement strand
TGGAGCGGAAAACGGGATTTGAACCCGCGACCCTCGGCTTGGGAAGCCGATGCTCTACCACTGAGCTATTTCCGCCCCGTGCCCTTATCATAAATACTGTATTCACTTTTTGCAAGTCTCATAGTAATTTTTTGTTAATAATATTTTATAACTCCTTCCCCTTCTTGAACCCCCCTTGTTTTGTATGCCTACAGTTCACGGCCAGGGTGGAGGCGGAGGCGACTGCAAGCGGTCACTGAATCCAAAATATTCGGCCATGCGATACATAATTCTTTCACTTGCCCTGCCGTCCCCGAAAAGCATAGTTTTGTGACCGACTTCCGATCTCCCTTCTAAATACCCGCTGGCCGCCTCAACGATTTTTTTGCTATTGGTTCCGGCGAGGATGCCCCATCCTGCATCGATAACCTCCGGTCTTTCTGTATGCTCCCTGGTAATAACCACGGGTACTCCCAGTGAAGGTGCTTCTTCTTGTACTCCTCCAGAATCACTGATCACCAAACTACTGCGGGAAAGAAGTTGAATAAAATCCCTGTATCCCAAAGGCTCAAGAAGAACGATTCCCTCTACATCCCGTAAAATATCTTCTATTTCCCGGCGAATGGCAGGGTTGGGATGCACGGAGAAAAAAAACCTGGTACGGGTAAAGCGGCCGGTTAATTCCTGCAGGGCCAAGGCCACTCTCCGTACTCCGCCCCCCCAGCTTTCCCTCCGGTGCACGGTCACCGTCACTGCCTGATCAAAGTCGCCCTCCCATTCTTCCCGCAGGGTTTTGTCTTCAAATGAGCCACCTTGGCGGGTAATGAGGTCCAAGGCATCAACAACGGTATTGCCGGTAATGTCAATAGTGTGCCGGTCTATGCCTTCACGTAACAGGTTTGTAAAAGCCACCGGGGTAGGGGCAAAATGAAGATGCGCAATCCTGCTTATTATGGTGCGGTTCATTTCTTCGGGAAAGGGATGGAAGGGAGCAAATGTGCGCAATCCTGCTTCAACGTGAGCCACCGGAACCCGGTGATAAAATGAAACCAGGGAACCACACAACGCACTGGTCGTGTCTCCCTGTACTATTGTACAATCGGGAACGCCCTTCTTGAACTGATTGTCCAGCATAGCCAAGATGTGTGTGGTGAGAGCACACAAGCTACGTCCAGCTGGTGGTGGTGGAAGTGTATAATGGGCTTGAAGCCCGAACAATTCGAGAAACCTGTGACCCATCTCCTGGTGTTGCGAGGTATATATAACCAAGGGTTTTAAAAAAGAAGTTTTTTTACAGGAGAGAATTACCGGCGCCAGCTTCACTGCTTCAGGTCGGGTTCCCAGTACAAACCAGATTGTCATGTCACTCACCGGTTCGATCACCCCCGGTAATTTCCATCAATCCCAGCTGTTTTCCCCATCTCCATAATATTCCGAACAAGACAAGGAAGAGAAGCAGCGAGTAGGTGGTATGGGGTATCAACCGATCCATCGCAATCGCTACCGCCCCGAAGGCACCACTGATACCATATACCGTGAGAACGACTTTTCTATGGCTGTATCCCTTTTCCAGTAACCGGTGGTGTAGGTGGCCGCGGTCGGGAAACATGATAGGAAGCCGGTTCCGGCTCCGGCGAACTATGGCAAAAATGGTATCCGATATGGGAACGCCAAGTGCAAGGATCGGTGCTGCCAAGGTAAACGTCGCAGCTCCTTTCACAGCTCCCTCTACGGAAACCGTCGCGAGGACCGCACCCAAAAACAGCGCCCCGCCGTCTCCCAGAAACACACGGGCGGGAGGGAAATTAAAAGGCAAAAAACCCGCCACCGAAGCTACAAGAATAAAAGACATCAATGCCGGCTCCATTCTTCCTTCCTGCCAGGCAATAACTCCCAAGGTCAAGGCCGCAATGAATGCGACTCCTCCCGAAAGTCCATCCATCCCATCAATCAAGTTCAGCGCATTAATAATCCCCACAAACCATAATACAGTCAAGGGATATCCCCATACTCCCAAAAAAACCAGTCCGTTTCCAGGGAGAGTGAAAAACTGAATGACGATACCTCCCCACATCAACAAGACGATTCCGAGCAATTGCCCTCCCAGTTTCATACAAGGAGAAAAGCTGAGAATATCGTCCAGTAATCCGGTCAGAAATATTACAGTCAAGCCGAGAAATACAGGAAGTGGATACGGGTTACCATATACGATCGAAGAAATCATCGATACCAGGGAAAAAGCTACAAATACCGCAACTCCTCCCAGGGGCGAGACAGGGCGGCTATGGAGTTTCCTTTTTCCGTCCGGATGGTCAAGCACCATCTGCTTGTTTCCGAAAGCAACCACTGCCGGGGTCAGGGCAAGACTCAAGCAAAAACCCAGCAGAACGAGGATAAAAGCAGGGTTCATGAAAGGCAATCCTCCGCGAACACACACATATCGACTCCCCCCTCCCGCAAAAGCTCATCTCCGAAAGGATCGGGGTAGGGATTTTTATACACAATTCTCAGCACTTTTGCGTTGATAAGCATCTTGGCACACAACACACACGGCTTATGAGTACAGTATACAGCCGCACCCTCTGTCCGTACCCCATGAACAGCCGCTTGAATGATGACGTTTTGCTCCGCGTGCAAACCGCGGCAGAGTTCCTGCTGTACGCCGGAAGGGACATTACGTGAAGTACGCAAACATGTTTCCCGGGTACAATGGGGAAGACGAGCCGGTGCACCATTATAACCAGTGGCCAAAATCCGCTTGTCTTTTACCAGCACACATCCGACTTGGCGGCGAAGACATGTGGAGCGTGTTTTAACCAATTCAGCGATGGCCATAAAATATTGATCCCAGGTGGGTCTCGTGTTCATCGGATCACTCTTTTCAGGCTATTACCTGTAATTCAGTGGCGCGTATTTTCCCGGAAAAATCTGCTATATTGCTCCTGAATTCCAGGTTGCCCGATTTTTCTGCAATAGCGAGTACCGGATTTCTTTGCCATGGGGAATGCTCGAGGAAAAGAAACGCACCTTCAACGAGGAAGTGATGTGCCCGGGAGAGGATCGCCTCTATACATTCCAGCCCGCTTTTTCCTCCCACCAATGCCTGGCGGGGTTCATGTTCCTTGATATCTGTAGAAAGTGTTTCCCATTCACTGCAACTCAAATACGGAGGATTTGCCAGCATAGCGTCAAAATTCTTTAATTTTCTCTTTTCCAAACCCTGATACAGATGTGAAACCATGAAATGTGTGCGGTCGTTCACTCCGTTCAACAGGGCATTTTCCCGTGCCAAGTGTATTGCTTGAGGTGAGATATCCACTCCCCATACCGTTGCTGAAGGAATCCCTACTGCAGAGGCCACTGCAATGGCTCCCGTTCCGCAAGCCATATCCAAAATCATGATCGGTTTTCCTCTCGCTTTTTCTCTCAACCGTGTGATTGCATACTCCAACCAAACTTCTGTATCTCTTCTGGGTATGAAAACACCCCTTTTCATTTTCACGGTGAGAGAGAAAAATTCCCATTCTCCCAGAAGATACTGAAGGGGCACCCCCCTTGCCCGCAACGCCAGCAGCCGGGAAAACTCCCGGCATATTGCATCCTCTACCTGATTGTCCCCAAAAAGATCCAATCGTGAAGGAGAAATACCGCAGACATGAGCCAGAAGTAATTTTTTCTCCCGCTGGGTGCACATACCAGAGGAAGGAACGCTGTCCTTCTTGTGGAGATTCCACGCTTCACGCAGGGTAATCATTTTTATAAAACTTTTTCTAATAGTCTGGATTTCTCTTCTGCAGCAAGAGAATCGACTATTTCATCCAGATCTCCTTCCAGCACCGCATCCAAACGATAGAGGGTCAGATGTGTGCGGTGGTCGGTTACTCTATTTTGCGGGTAATTATATGTTCTTATTCTTTCACTGCGTTCTCCAGAACCTATCTGACCCCGCCGTTCTTCGTCGATTTCTTCTTTCTGCTTATTCCTTTCGCTTTCCTGCAAGCGAGCTTTTAAAATCCGCATAGCCTTGGCTTTATTTTTATGCTGCGATTTTTCGTCCTGGCACGTCACCACGAGACCCGTAGGCAAGTGGGTCAAACGCACGGCAGAGTCTGTTGTATTCACACTCTGACCTCCGGGTCCGGATGAACGGTATACATCAACACGCACATCCTCCGGCCGAATGGTTACCTCTATATCGTCGGCCTCCGCCAATACCGCAACCGTGGCGGTTGAGGTATGTATGCGACCTCCGGCTTCGGTGACAGGCACCCTCTGGACCCTGTGTACACCGCTTTCATACTTAAACTTTCTGAAAGCGCCCTTACCTTCTACTGCAAATATAATTTCTTTATATCCTCCAAGTTCTGTGGGGTTGGAGTTCATGATTTCTACTTTCCAGCAACTTTTTTCAGCGAAACGTGAGTACATGCGAAGAAGCGCCGCCACGAAAAGCG
>PWXL01000234.1 GCA_003561145.1 Candidatus Atribacteria bacterium | reverse complement strand
TCCCTGCCTTTGACAAACATTGTGCCGGCTGAGCAATATAACCTTTTTGTTCTCGGATTTACCTGGGGGGCTGTAATAATCACTTTTATCACCTTGCAAAAACTGGTACAATCTCCCTGGGGCCGGGTACTGAAGTCTATAAGGGAAGATGAGGATGTAGCCAGGGTACTGGGAAAGGATGTAACCAAGTATAAGATGCAGGCCTTTGTACTGGGTTCGATTTTGGCCGGCCTTGCAGGAATAATTCTGGCTTTTTATCATAGCTATGTGAGTCCATATTACTATTATCCAATGGAGACTTTCTACGCCTGGATAATTGTGATACTGGGTGGCAGTGCTAATAATGCAGGGACCATAGTAGGCGCATTGCTGATATGGATTTTCCTTTCCGGTACAAGATTCTTAAGCCCTCTTATCCCGTTATCCGCCTTTTCTTTTTCAGCATTAAGAATGGTATTTATCGGGGTCCTTTTGATTGTTATCATGTTGTACCGACCCCAGGGAATATTAGGCAATAAGAAGGAGCTTACTTTTTGAATAGATTAGATAATGTGAATAGTCATGCCCTTTCGGTGCAGAACCTCACCAAGACTTTCGGCGGTGTGAGGGCGGTGGATGGGTGTTTTCTGTATGTAACCTCAGGAGTGATAGCCGGGCTTATCGGACCAAATGGAGCTGGAAAAACCACTTTGTTCGAGATTTTGTCTGGTTTATTGTCCCCTAACTCAGGAAAAATATTTATCGGCGATCAAGAGATTACTTATCTACCGCCGCACAAAAGGGTCAGCCTTGGACTTGGGAGAACTTTCCAGATAACACGTACTTTGAGGAAGTTAAAGGTTTTGGACAATTTAAAACTGGCTGCACAATCACAGTTAGGGGAAAATATAACAAATGTCTGGCTCAGGCCTGGAGCGGTGAGAGAGCAGGAACGGAAGATTGAAGACAAAGCTCTGGAGACGCTTAAGCTCCTGAACCTGTATAAATTGAGAGATGAGTACGCCGGTAACCTCTCCGGGGGACAGAAAAAGCTCTTGGAAATATGCAGGATGCTTATGCTTGATCCAAGGCTCATTTTGATGGATGAACCCCTGGCGGGCGTGAACCCAGCCCTGGGTGAGGAAATAAGCGAGCACCTTAAAAAGCTGAAAGAAAAGGGGTTAACCATATTAGTCATTGAACATAATGTGAAGAACATCATGGGAATTAGTGATGTCGTGTATGTGATGAACGAAGGGAAAATAATAGCCCAGGGTACCCCTGAAGAGATAAAAAAAGATAAAAGGGTTATTGAAGCATATTTAGGAGTGGAGTGACTTACTTGATTGAGGTCTTACTGGAATTACTCGATGTACACGGTGGATACGGAGAGGTTAAGGTTTTGAATGGGGTTGAGGTCTCAGTAAAAGTAGGCGAGATTGTTTCAGTGGTTGGCCCTAACGGGAGCGGAAAATCGACCATGATGAAAATGATTTTCGGGCTTCTGAAGCCGGAAAAGGGAAAGATTTTCTATAAAGGTGAAAACATCACTGGAATGGAGCCCTTTGAGATCATCAAGCGAGGAATTTGTTACGTCCCCCAAGAGAACAATGTATTTTCCTCTCTGACAGTTGAGGAGAATCTGGAAATGGGCGCCTACATCCTCAATCAGCCCCGAGAGATCAGTAAGAGCAAGGAAAGGGTGTATGAACTTTTCCCCCTCCTTAAGGAGAGAACCAAATCACCAGTGAGAACATTGAGCGGAGGCATGAGACAAATGGTCGCTTTCGGCAGGGCCCTTATGCTGGATCCTGACCTCCTTCTCCTGGATGAGCCCTCTGCTGGATTAGCACCTATGATGGTGAGCGAAATCATAAAGAAATTACAGGATATCAATGAGCGTGGCACATCCTTATTAATCATTGAACAGAATGTTCGCCAAGCCCTGGAGTTGTGTCACCGTGGTTATGTATTGGACATGGGAAGGAGCTTGATTGAAGAGCCAGGAAAAGAGCTCCTGGGAAATAAAAAGATTCAAGAAATATATATGGGTGAAAGCTAAGGGATGATGATAGGCCAAATACCAGGGAAACATTCATAATGTGATGAAAGTAATCGGTGTTATAGGTGGGTTGGGACCGGAAACAACGGCAAAATATTATAACAGTCTTATGAGAGAATGTCGGAATATCGATAATGAAAGGTATCCGTCCGTCATAATACACAACATACCTTTGCCCTTTACCGTAGAGAACGATTTTGCAGTGCTCGGAAAAAATGAAAGTGCAATGTTACCTTACTTAATAAACAGCGCAAAGCTTTTAGAAAGAGCCGGCGCAGAATTTGGCGTTATTCCCTGCAATACAGCTCATATTTTTATTGATCAAGTAAGATGTTCTGTAAATATTCCTTTCCTGAACCTTATTGAAGAAACCATCCATTTTGTGAAGAACGAAAGCATAACAAATGTAGCTTTGTTGGCAACCAGTAAAACTATTTCTTCAGGCCTGTATTCGAGATATTGTGAAGCAACCGGAATAAATGTATTGGTACCACACCCTGAAGAGCAAATTTTGTTGTCTGGAATCATCGCGCGGATTTTACAGGGGCAAAAAAATCAACACGATAAAGAAGTGGCCTTGAATATCTTAAATACAATGCATGGCGATGGAGCGGAAGCTGTAATATTAGGCTGTACTGATTTACAGTTACTCCTGAACCCAAGAGATACTCATTTGAAAGTGATTGATACCCTCGAGGTGCTTGTCAAAGCATCGGCCAGAGAGATTTTTTAGGTGCAATTGCATGAAAAACCAATCTTTACTCGAATGGATTTCCTTGTATAATGTGTTTGATGTATGCAATGTGATGCTGGATCGAGAGTGCATGTATATGATAGGGTAAAGCCGATGAAGGGAAGAGTAGTTCCCGCTTTGGGCTGCAGAGAACCGGGTACGGTGTGAACCGGTGTCCAGAAGGGAATGAATGGGTCCCGGAGGTGCCGATCCGAAAGCATGTGTGAGTAGGGTGGGCCGGTTTCCCCGATACGGAGTCGAGTGGAGAGATGTATGCTCTACAAGGGTGGCACCGCGAGTTTCCCCTCGTCCCTGGGACGGGGGGTTTTTTATTTATGGTGGAGGATTCCACCTGAAGGGAGGTAATACATGTGGCTGTATTCACACGATTATCAGAGGAGGTTTCGCCATGGTCGATCAACACAGGTTCCTGTTAAAAGAAAGCGAGCTCCCGACGGTATGGTACAATATTGTTCCCGATCTTCCCCACCCACCTGAACCCCCACTGCATCCGGCTACCAGGGAGCCGGTGAAACCGGAGGACCTTGCTCCTATCTTCCCTGAAAGCCTCATTGCACAGGAAGCAAGTCCGCAACAGTTTATCGATATTCCGGGTGAGGTTCTTGACCTGTATCGTTTGTGGCGTCCGACACCGCTGTTGCGGGCCCATCGCCTGGAAAGACACCTCAAAACGCCGGCCAGGATTTACTATAAGTACGAGGGGGTCAGTCCGGCAGGAAGTCACAAACCTAACACCGCCGTAGCCCAGGCGTTTTACAACCGTAAAGACGGGACTCGCCGGCTGACCACTGAAACAGGGGCAGGCCAGTGGGGTTCGGCGTTAACTATGGCCTGTCATTTTTTTGGACTGGAATGCTGCGTATATATGGTAAGGGTGAGCTTTGATCAGAAACCCTACCGCAGGGTAATGATGCAGACATGGGGCGGCAAGGTATTTCCCAGCCCCAGTGAAAATACCCAAGCCGGAAAGGATATCCTGGCAAAGCATCCGGATTCCCTGGGAAGTTTGGGCATAGCGATCAGCGAAGCCATTGAGGATGCAGTCAAAACTCCCGATTCCAAGTACAGTCTCGGAAGCGTATTGAACCATGTACTCCTCCACCAGACCATTATCGGTGAGGAGGCACTCCTTCAAATGAAACAGGCAGGCGAAGACCTGCCGGATGTAGTTGTGGGGTGTGTGGGAGGAGGAAGCAATTTCGCCGGCCTCGCCTTTCCTTTTTTACGCGAAAAAATGGCGGGGAAGAAAATGTTACGGGCGATTGCGGTGGAACCGACAGCCTGCCCCACTCTGACCGGTGGAGAATACCGCTATGATTTTGGAGACGTAGCGGAAACCACCCCTCTATTGCTTATGTACACGTTAGGACACGATTTTATCCCTCCCGGAATTCATGCGGGAGGATTGCGTTATCACGGTATGGCGCCCCTGATAAGCCTTTTACACAAGGAAGAACTGATTGAAGCACGTGCTTTCCAACAGGCAGCTGTTTTCGAATCAGCGCTCGTTTTTGCCGGTACGGAAGGTATTATCGTAGCGCCTGAAGCTGCTCACGCGGTGAAAGCGGTGATCGACGAGGCTGAAAAGTGTACCGCCTCCGGTGAGGAGAAAGTCATACTTTTCAACCTGAGCGGCCATGGGTATCTCGATCTCGGTGCATACGATATATATATTAACGAGGGATTACCCGAGGTGAACCACCAGTCATAGTACATCACAGGACGAGTGGAGGATGATAGTCTCTCTACCTGAGACATTATGGCAAAAAGAATTTTGCTGGTGAACCCATGGATATATGATTATACTGCCTTTGATTTTTGGGCCAAGCCCCTCGGACTTCTCTACCTTGCTTCTTGCCTGCGGAGAAGAGGGTATACAGTAGATTTTCTTGACTGTCTGGAAAGGGGACCGGAGAAACGTTTTCAATCCGGTCCCCGCCGTTTGCTCCGGTATGGATGTGGTTCCTATCCGAAGGAATACCTGCCCCCGCCTTTCCACCTCCGGGAGGTTCCCCGCAGGTGGGGACGGTACGGCACGACTCCCGGGGAAATATATCGTAAGCTGTGGAAAAAACAACCTCCGGAATATGTGTTGATCACGTGTGGTATGACGTATTGGTATCCCGGTGCGGAGGCGATATCGAGGCTTATTGGACAAATCTATCCGGGTGTTCCACGATTGCTTGGGGGAGTGTACCCGGCCCTGTGCCCTGATCATGCTCATGAACGGGAATTTGAGGGAGCGGTCACTTCAGTTGAACCTGTGAGTGTAGCAAAAGAGCTCGATTCCCGCTGGGGAATTGATGTGGGCGTAAAAAGCAAAGATGATTTCTTTACTGATCCCCCGGCCCTTGACCTTGTATCTTATAATCCTTACGCTGTGGTGGTTTCTTCATTAGGGTGTCCATACCGGTGCAGTTATTGCGCCTCTTCCCGGCTGTATCGAGGTTTTTGGAAGCGACCCTGGGAAGAAGTTTTTAAGGAAATATATACTGTACAGCGTCATTTTGGAGTTCAGGATTTTGCATTCTACGATGACGCACTGCTCTACCGGGGTGAAGATTCATTTTTGCCCCTGCTTGAGGCAATAGCCAGGGAAAAGGAGAATTTTCGGTTTCACCTTCCCAACGGTATTCATGCGCGTTTTCTGACTCCTTCCATAGCGTGTATGATGAAGAGAGCGGGCTTCCGAACTGTGCGGATAAGCCTGGAAACGACTTCAGAGGAAGTATTGTCAGCCGAAAACGGAAAAGTGGACCTTTGTTCCTTTGAGAGAGCTGTTGATTGCCTGGTTCAGGCCGGATTTCGAAAAAATGAAATTGAGGTATACCTCCTCTTCGGCCTTCCAACTTTGCAAGAGCGCGATTACCGCCAGGCGGCACAGTATGTTCGTTCACTGGGACTTATCCCTCGTTTTTCACTCTATTCACCTTTACCGGGGACACCGGAACTATCAGGGGATCTTCAAAAAATGAGAATCGAAGAACCCTTGTATCATAATAAAATTGTCTATCTGTACCTGTCAGGAAACGCTCAGCTCTATTCGGAACTCCAGAAGAATGAAGCGACATCAAGGAATAATTGACCGGGATTCCCGTATTGAATTATGGAGGTGGTGAACAGTGCATATCCAGTGGTACGGACACTCCTGTTTCAGTCTTGAAAGCACATCCGGTGAAAGCCTCATATGTGATCCTTTTGATAAGTCTGTAGGCTACACCGTTCCCAGGGTACAAGCATCGGTGGTCCTGGTAAGCCATGACCATTATGACCATAACAATATAGCGGTTGTTGAAGGAAATCCACGCATTATCGATCAACCAGGGGAGTACAGAATAGCGTCGCTCCTCATCAAAGGATTTCCCGCTTTTCACGATGACCAAACCGGGGAAAAGCGCGGTGAAAATACCGTATACAGGGTGGAAGCGGAAAACCTTTCGATCATTCATTGCGGTGACTTGGGTGCGCTTCCTCCGGAAAAGGAAGTGCTGGCATGGGGAAAGAGCGATATTGTGCTCGTGCCGGTGGGGGAAATATTTACTTTTTCCATACAGGAAGCAAAAAGGTTGATCGAGTTGCTTGATCCACGGATAGTGGTTCCCATGCATTATTATGATGAGCGCCTTGCTTTTGAACTGCACAGAGTGGAACCCTTTCTTTCACTTTTTTCGACGGTTCAACATCTTGAACAGCCCGGTTTTGAGGTCCGGAGCGATACCCTTCCATCATCTCTTGAGGTGTGGGTATTACGGGTCTAAAGAATATAGAGAGAGCGAGAGGTGCAGGATTGTGGTAACTGTTTCTGTCTGTGTGGGAAGTTCCTGTCATTTGAAGGGGGCCTACGAGGTAATCAAATTGTGCGAGGAAGCAATAGCGGAATCCAGTGTACGAGAAACAATCAACTTAAAAGGTACCTTCTGCCTTGGGAAATGCAGCGAAGAAGGGGTGACGTTGAATATCGACGGAGAAATTATCACCGGAGTTTCCCCGGAAAACTTTATGAATATTTTTGAAGAGCGTGTTCTCCCAAGACTGCGGAAGGAGTAATCAGTGGGCATAATTACTACAGAAAAAACAAGTTGCCGGGATTGTTACAAGTGCATTCGCCATTGTCCAGTCAAGGCTATCAGGTTGAACATGGGTCATGCGGAAATAGTTGATGAGCGCTGCATCAAGGATGGAAAGTGTACACTTGTCTGTCCACAGGGAGCGAAAAAGATACACAGTGAAATCGAAACCGTGCAGGAGTTTCTCAAGGAAAAGAAGGCAGTGGTGGCGAGCCTGGCTCCTTCATTTATCGCAGCTTTTCCAGACGTTTCACCGGGGAAATTTATAGCAGCACTGAGACGACTGGGTTTTTCTTCGGTCAGGGAAACAGCGGAAGCTGCCCATTATGTTGCCATGGAGCACCTTTCGCTTCTCAAAGAAGGCAGGCAAGCTGTGATTACCAGTTCGTGCCCCGCGATCAATTCACTCATCTACACCTATTATCCTCATGTTGTACCCTCCCTTGCTCCTGTCGTCTCACCCATGATCGGTCATGCCAGGATGATTCGCAAGGAATGGGGAGAGAAAGAGGTCAAGGTAGTTTTCATCGGTCCATGTCTGGCGAAAAAGAGCGAGCGGCTGGAAGAAGAAGTGGGTGGGGAGATTGACGCTGTATTGACCTTTAATGAAATTCGGGAATGGATTGCACGGGAAAAGATAGATATGGCCGCTCTCGCTCCTCAGCCCATGGATACGTCACCCATACAGTGGGCACGGGCCTTTCCGGTGGAGGGAGGTTTGCTGAAAACCGCTTCTCTCGACAGGGACTACCTCTCCAAGGAATTTGCTGTGATAACCGGCATTGACCGGTGTATGAATTTTCTTGATGATTTTGAGAGAGAAAAGTCGGGCTTTAAAATGGTGGAACTCATGTCATGTGATGGTGGGTGTATCGATGGTCCGTTGCTGGACTCGAAAATCTCCCGCTATGAAAGGCGGAAAAAAATTATAGAGTATGCTGAAAATTCTCCAGGAATAATAGAAAAAGGGGGAAAACTCGACCTTCCCGATTTTCATCGTGATTTTGAAATCCGCTCTATTCCCCTTCCTCAACCGAACCAGGAAGAATTAAAACATATACTCTCCCTCACCGGAAAGTTCACAACACAGGATGAATTGAACTGCGGAGCGTGTGGGTACGATACCTGCAGGGATAAGGCAATTGCCGTTTTCCAGGGTTTGGCCGAGGCCGAGATGTGTATCCCGTATATGCGTGCCAGGGCTGAGTCATTTTCGAGCTTTCTTATAGCTGTTACACCCAATGGCATAATGCTGGTGGACGAGAATATGAGGATCGTGGATTTGAACCCTGCCCTGCGTGCCATGCTTTCGTTGAAGGGACACATGGTGGTGGGTAAGAATGTTGAAGAATATATTGATCCTTCACCGTTTGTGGAAGTGCTGAGAACGAAAAAAGCTCTGACGCGTGAAGTCCGGTACAGCGCATATGATGGTTTGGTTATCAAGCTCTCGGTTTTTTACCTTGAAAAATCAAAGCTTTTAATGGGGATTTTCGTTGATCTTACGCAACAGCGGGCTCAGGAAAAAAATTTGGAAGAAATTCGGGAAAAGACATTACAGAATGCGCAACAGGTTGTTGCTAACCAGATGATGGTTGCCCAGGAAATTGCCAGTTTGCTGGGGGAAACAACGGCTGAAACCAAATCCTTGCTGAGTAAATTGGGCAAGATCCTTCGGGGAGAAGTGGTTGAAGAATGAATGACCTGTTTGTTGAAGTAGACTATTCACAACTATCCAAAGCAGGCGAAGAATTATGTGGAGATAGTGTAGGGGTGGAAAAGGATGGAAAATCCACGGTTGTTGCCTTGTCTGATGGTTTGGGAAGCGGAGTGAAGGCCAACATACTCGCCACCCTTACTACTCGAATAATCGTTTCTATGCTGCAGAAAAATTGCAGGCTGGATGAAGTGGTGGAGACTTTGGCTGAAACTCTTCCAGTGTGTAAAGTGCGCAATATTGCCTACAGTACCTTTTCCGCTATTCAGATATTCCCCGGCGGCGAAACCTATATTGCAGAATTCGATAACCCGCCCATTTTCTGGGTACGCAGTGGAAGAATCATGCATATAGAGAGGAAGGAGAGGAAGATAAGCAACAGGATTATCAAGGAGTCACATCTGAAATTGCAAAATGGTGATTGGCTGGTAGTCCTCTCAGATGGGGTGGTACATGCTGGAATAGGAGGGATATGGAACCTGGGGTGGCGGTGGGAAAAAATAGCCTCTTTTCTTGAAAGCACCATCAACGAACATATTGATGCTGCTACTCTGTCACGCAAGGTTATAGAAACCACCAAAAGCCTGTATAAGGGAGTTCTGGGTGACGATGCGACCTGTCTTACCGCCCGTATACGTGCACCCCAGAGACTGGTTGTATGGGCTGGTCCGCCCGAAGACAATGAGAAGGACGCAGAGGTTGTTCATAAATTCATGCAGTTTCATGGTCAACGGGCGGCCTGCGGAGGTACGACAGGCAACATTCTTTCCCGTGTCCTGGAGAAAAAAATCGAAGTGAACCTAAATTCCATGCGGGAGGAAGTTCCCCCCATGGGTATGATCGAAGGTGTCGATCTCTTAACCGAAGGCATACTGACACTGGCCTCTGTTCTCCGTAATTTGAGGAGGGGGATCGATCTGGAAGAAGTGCGTTACAAAAACGATGGAGCGAGCAAGCTATTGCATATGATGCTCGAAGCCGATGAAATACATATATATGCCGGGCGTGCGATAAATCCGGCACACCAGAATCCCAAGCTTTCCGGAGAGCTTTCTCTGAAGGCTCGTGTTCTGGAAGAAGTGTCGGAAGAACTGAGAAAGCGAAAAAAAACTGTTCACCTTGAGTATTATTGATGAATTGGGGGTGCGTTACCTGTGGCAGTAGCCAATGAAGAAACAGTCTTAAGCCGGCGTTTCGAGAAAGTGAATACAGTACTGGAAAAATACGGCAGAAACCCATTGAACCTGATTCAGGTGCTGCAGGAAGTACAGGCTGAATACCGCTATCTTCCTGAAGAAATATTAACATATGTAGCTACAGCTTTAGGGATCTCTCCCTCTTTTGTCTATGGCGTGGCAACATTTTATGCACAGTTTTCCCTGGAACCCAAGGGGAAGCACATCATCAGGGTATGTGATGGAACGGCCTGCCATGTGCGGGGATCAATGAAAGTCTTGGAGGTTGTTCGTGAACAACTTGGTTTGAGAGGAGAAGATATAACCACACCGGATTTACTCTTTACCGTTGAGACCGTAGCTTGTATAGGGGCTTGCGCCCTTGCGCCCGCGCTTATGGTTGATGAGGAAGTTTACGGGCAGATGGACCAGGAAAAAATCGAGAATCTCATTGAAGAAATGATTGAAAAGGAAAAAGGAGGGGATCAATAATGCCCTTCACAACAAAAGCAGCGCTGGAATCACACATTGAACAACTGAAAAAGAGACCGCAGGGGTCCAGGATATTTGTTTGCTGCGGGTTGGGGTGCCTGGCAAAAAATTCAAGAAAAGTGTATGAACGTTTCGTTGAGCTGGTGAAAGAAGGTCATTTTCAGGTACAGGTGGATACATTGGAAGAGGAAAGATCCAATCCCGCACCGACTGGATGCATGGGATTGTGCGAAGCAGGTCCGCTGGTTATGATTGAACCACAGGGTATCCTCTATTTACGAGTGAAGCCCGAAGATGCAGAAAAGATCATGGAAAGAACCCTTGGAAAGGGCGAGGTAATAGAGGATCTCGTTTACACAGAAAACAGAGGAGAAGAAGTACAGAGATGGCCCCTCATGAAAGACGTACCTTTCTACCGGAAACAGGAGAAGATTGTTTTACGGAATTGTGGGTGCATCGATCCAGAGAGCTTGGACGAATATCTTGAACAAGACGGGTACCTCGCATTAGCTCAAGCCGTGACCGGCATGACGCCGGATGAGGTCATTGGAATGATCACCAAATCCGGCTTGCGCGGGCGGGGGGGAGGGGGTTTCCCCACCGGCCGCAAATGGCAGTTTGCAAGGGTGGTCAAGTCAGACAGAAAATATGTGATTTGTAACGCGGACGAGGGTGACCCCGGTGCTTTTATGGATCGCAGTGTAGCCGAAGGAGATCCTCATTCGGTTTTGGAAGGTATAGCGCTGGCAGGATATGCAATCGGTGCCCGGGAAGGTTATATTTATGTTCGGGCGGAATACCCCCTTGCGGTAAGGAGACTCAAAAAAGCCATCCAGGATGCTCAAGATGCCGGATTCCTGGGTACACATATCATGGGGAGCGGGTTTTCTTTTGATGTGAAAGTGAAAGAAGGAGCCGGGGCCTTTGTGTGTGGAGAGGAAACAGCACTCATTGCCTCTATTGAAGGAAAGCGCGGGATGCCGAATCCACGCCCTCCTTTTCCGGCTCATAGAGGCCTCTTTGGAAAACCAACCATAATAAATAACGTGGAAACGCTTGCCAACGTGCCGGCGATCATCCACAGGGGTGCTGAATGGTTTCGTGGTTTTGGAACACTGAACAGTCCAGGTACGAAAACTTTTGCCTTGTCAGGAAGGATTGAAAACACCGGACTGGCTGAAGTACCGATGGGAATAACATTACGGGAACTGGTTTTTGAAGTTGGTGGTGGAATTCAGGGTGGAAAACAGTTTAAAGCTGTACAGATCGGTGGACCTTCGGGTGGATGTCTCACCGAGCAACATCTGGACCTCACGGTGGATTATGATTCCCTGTGCAGTGCCGGGGCTATCATGGGTTCAGGAGGATTGGTGGTTTTGGACGTCGACACCTGTATTGTCGAGTTAGCCCGGTTCTTTATGTCCTTTACCCAGGATGAGTCGTGCGGAAAGTGTGTTCCTTGTCGCGAAGGAACCAAGCACATGTTGAAAATTTTACAGAATATTGTCGATGGCCGATCGAAGCTCGATGAGATGGCCCTTCTTGAGGAAGCAGCCCAGGTAGTCAAAGATGCATCTTTGTGTGGTTTGGGTAAGACGGCTCCAAATCCTGTACTTACTACTTTACAGTATTTTAAGGATGAATACATCGCTCATGTGTTGGACAAGGTGTGTCCGGCACACGTGTGTGTGTCGATGAAAGAGTATCTTATAGATCCGGAAAAATGCAAAGCGTGCGGTAAATGTGCCCGGGTGTGTCCGGTTGACTGTATAGCGGGCCGTCCAAAAGTGCCGTATGTAATAGATCAGGAAAAATGTATAAAATGTGGTTCGTGCTTTGAAGTATGCCCGTTTGACGCGGTCATGGTTGATTGGAGGAAGCGTAGCGATGAACAACAGAGTGCATGAAAAAAAAGCGTTGACCATTGATGGCCAAGAAGTTGCACTGCAGAATGAAAAAAACATACTCGAAGTAGCCAAACGGGTTAAGGTCGACATACCCACATTCTGTTATCACTCAGAATTGAGTGTGTATGGGGCTTGTAGGATGTGTTTGGTGGAGGTGGAAGGACGGGGGCTTATGCCTGCGTGCTCAACGCCACCGGAGGCGGGTATGGTTATCCGGACAAACAGCCCCCGGATTTTGCGTGCTCGGAAAATGAACCTGGAATTGTATCTTGCGAATCATAACCGGGATTGTACAACCTGTGAGCGGAATTTGAACTGCCGTTTACAAGAGATGTCAAGCCGTATGGGTGTGGATGAAGTCCGTTTCGGTGAACGGGAGCACATGGTACCACAGGACCGTTCAAATTATTCTCTGGTAAGAGATCCCAACAAGTGTATCCTCTGCGGGGATTGTGTCCGCACCTGCCAGGAAATCGAAGGGATCGGTATATACGATTTTTCCCGCCGCGGCTCCCGTGCACTGGCTGAACCGGCTTTCGGTAAGGACTTGAGTGAAGTTGAATGTGTGTTCTGCGGCCAATGTTCCCTGCGCTGTCCAACTGCAGCCATAGTTGTACGGTCTGAAGTGGAAGAAGCCTGGGAAAAAGTGCTGGACCCGGAGAAGTTTGTCGTGGCTCAAATAGCTCCTGCGGTGAGGGTTGCGGTCGGAGAAGCATTCAACCTCCCGCCCGGAGAAATCACAACCGGTAAGATTGTAGCGGCGTTGAAGAAAATTGGTTTTGACCGTGTATATGACACTTCGGTCAGTGCTGACCTCACAACACTGGAAGAGTCGGAGGAGTTTTTCCGCCGTTTGACGGGAAAAGGTGGTCCGTTACCGCATTTTACATCCTGTTGTCCTTCATGGGTACTCTATGCGGAGCGGAATTACCCTTTTTATCTGAAAAACCTCTCTTCTGCCCGATCACCACAGCAGATGTTCGGTTCAGTGATTAAAAACTTTGTTACACAACTTGAGGATGTCCCACCCGAAAAAATTGTTTCAATTTCCATAATGCCTTGTACTTCAAAGAAATTTGAGGCTCGCCGTCCGGAATTTTACCAGGATGAGAGAGCGGATGTAGATATTGTCATGACAGCTCAGGAAATAATCAAAATGATCAAGCAGGCGAATGTAGATTTCAGGGAACTGGATCCGATCCCCTTTGATGTACCTCTTGGTTTGGGAACCGGAGCGGGTGTCTTATACGGGGTAACCGGGGGGGTGACCGAGGCTGTTCTCCGGTATGCTCACGAAAAGCTTACCGGTGAAAAGCTTACAGAGGTGGAATTTTCCGCAGTGCGCGGTGAAAAATATCTACGCGAAGCGGAGGTGGAAATCGCCGGTAGAAAGGTCCGGGTAGCGGTGGTATTCGGGTTGGCCAATGTACAACAACTGATAAAGGAAATCAGGGAAGGCAAGCGAACCTATGATTTTGTCGAAGTGATGAATTGTCCCCAGGGTTGTATCGGGGGAGGAGGTATGCCACTTGCTTATCCCGACAGGGAGGAGATAATGAAACGCAGGGCTCATGGTCTCTACAGCGCAGACCGATTGAGCAGCCTTCGTAAGGCACAAGACAATCCAGCTATGAAACTCCTCTACGAAAAATGGCTGCAAGAGCCTAACAGTGATATAGCCGAACGGTTTCTCCACACTGGATACCGTTCGAGGAAGCGCATCACCGACGAGGTCATTCGAATCCAGGAAGCCAAGGAAAGCCAAAAGGTGGACATCGCAGTGTGTGTCGGGACGAGTTGCTATCTCAAAGGATCATATTCCATTCTCCAGGGACTGTTGGAACTTGCACGGGAACACGGGGTTGAAGACCGGGTGAGCATAGGTGCTACTTTCTGCCTGGAACGTTGCGCCGAAGGTCCCAATATTCGCATTAACGAAGACATCGTGACCGGAGTGGAGGAGCACAATCTGCGGGAGATCTTCGAAAAGGCGGTGATGTCGAAACTGGCCTCTGTCTAATGTCTCAGAAACAGGTATGGACTGCAGTTTGCAGTTTTTTACCTGGGTTGATTGACGCCATGTCTTATTTCTCCTATAATAGCATCGTCGTTATCAGGGGGCTGTGGCGCAGTTGGGAGCGCGCCTCCTTGGCGTGGAGGAGGTCACGGGTTCAAATCCCGTCAGCTCCACCAAGTACAAATGCCCGCCCGCAAGGGCGGGCATTTTAGTATTGAACCAAGTATTTGTTTGATACCGTGTACAAAATATGTATTACTCTGGTTCCCGCGAGCAAAAAGAACCTTTTTACCTGGAGCGGAAGTTGCATCAGGGGGTTGAATGGTGAACGAACAGTACGATTTCATCCGCATTGAAGCAAAGTGGCGTGAGAGATGGGAAAAAGATCGCGCATTTGAAGTTGAGACAGACCCTGAACGGAAAAAGTATTACGTTCTGGAGATGTTCCCATATCCCTCCGGAGACCCCCATATGGGTCACGTTAAAAATTACGTCATAGGAGATGTGGTAGCCCGTTTTTTTATGCGTAAGGGATTCCAGGTCCTGCATCCAATGGGTTTTGATTCTTTCGGGTTACCCGCAGAAAATGCCGCTATCCAGCATAACATTCACCCTTCCACCTGGACACATGAGAAGATATCAAAGATGCGTGAGGTATTGAAGCACCTTGGAATCAGTTATGATTGGCGAAGGGAAGTCGTTACCTGCGAACCGGAATATTATCGTTTTACCCAATGGTTGTTTTTGCAGCTGTATCGCAATGGTCTGGCGTACAAGAGAGAGGGGAACGTGAACTGGTGTCCTTCCTGTACCACTGTTCTGGCGAATGAGCAGGTGATCGAAGGTATCTGTGAACGCTGTGGAGCGATAGTTACAAAAAAAACCTTAAGTCAGTGGTATTTTCGAATCACCCGGTATGCTGAATCTCTGCTTGAAGATATGGATATACTCGGAAAATGGCCGGAACGGGTTCTCACCATGCAGCGCAACTGGATAGGAAGAAGTGACGGTGCACAGATACAGTTTGAAGTTCCCGTTTTGAAACGGTCAATAACCGTTTTTACCACCAGGCCTGATACAGTTTTCGGAGCTACATTTTTTCTACTGGCACCGGAACATCCCTTGGTTGACAAGATTGTAGCGGGTACTTCATATGCGAAAGAAGTACATTCTTTTCGGGAGAAGATATCACGCAAATCTGAAATTGAACGAGTGTCAGAAGGAGGGGATGTGGAGGGAATGTATATAGGACATGAAGCCATCAATCCCCTGACAGGAGAATCCATACCAATATGGATTGCCGACTATATCATATATGAATACGGTACCGGAGCGGTTATGGCTGTACCCGCCCATGATGAACGGGATAATCGTTTTGCGGTACGCTTTGACCTTCCCATTCGGCACGTTATCAAATTTCCTGGAGACGACACACAGCTAGAGTGGTATGCCGGTGAGGGAACCATGATCAACTCGGGAGACTATAGCGGACTGTCTTCGTCGGAAGGGAAGAAACGTATCATAGCTTTTCTGGAGCGAGAGGGTGTGGGGAGGAGTGCGGTTTCTTACCGCTTAAGAGATTGGCTTATTTCCCGACAGCGGTATTGGGGTGCTCCCATACCAGTGATATATTGTGATTCCTGTGGAGAAGTACCGGTTCTCGAAAAGGATCTGCCGGTATTACTGCCCCGTGAAGTGGACTTTACACCGGGAGGACCTACTCCCCTCGCTCGTGTGCACTCTTTTACACACACACAGTGTCCCGGATGTGGAGGGAAAGCC
>PWXL01000205.1 GCA_003561145.1 Candidatus Atribacteria bacterium | reverse complement strand
GTCGAAACCCTGAATGATGACCTGGAAGACCGTGAACTCAGCCGTGACATACCCGACCCTGAGAACGCTGAAGTGTTAGCCCGCAGGGGAGAGCGCCTCAGCCTTGATAGTATCCGCACTTTACGTGCCCAGGGCATAGAAAAAGTCGAGGTATTCAAAGGACGGACTCTCAGCCGCGAAGACGTGGTCGGGGGTATCAGGTACCTCATCAACCTGATCGATGAGATTGGGTATGATGATGATATCGATCACCTGGGAAACCGGCGGGCCAGGCCGGTGGGGGAATTGCTCCAAAACCAGTTCCGTACCGGATTACTCCGGGTGGAAAAAGTTATCCGGGAAAAGATGACCATTCAGCCGGACACCGAATCGGCCACCCCCCAGAGCCTGATAAACGTTCGTCCGGTCGTTGCGGCAATAAAGGAATTTTTGGGGTCAAGCCCTTTATCGCAATTTATGGACCAGATAAACCCCCTGGCTGAAATCACTCACAAGCGCAGGTTATCCGCGCTGGGACCGGGTGGATTGAGCAGGGACCGGGCAGGTTTTGAGGTACGGGATATTCATTATACCCATTACGGAAGAATGTGTCCCATAGAAACCCCCGAAGGTCCGAATATTGGTCTTATCACTTCATTATGCATTTATGCCAGGGTCAATGAATACGGTTTTGTAGAAACTCCCTATCATAAAGTGGTGAAAGGGAAAGTGGAGGAAGAATCGGTATACCTTTCCGCAGACGAGGAGGACCGGTATCATATAGCTCCCTCTGACACCCGCCTGAAGGGTGACGGATCAATCCGGGAGGAGAGTGTCATTGTCCGGTTCCGGGGAAAAATCGTTGAAGTGACACGGGATAAGGTTGATTTTATCGATATTTCACCTCAGCAGATAATCAGTGCCTCAGCTTCGCTTATACCATTTTTAGAACATAACGATGCGAACCGTGCTCTTATGGGAACCAATATGCAGCGTCAGGCAGTACCTCTTTTGGCTTCCTATCCCCCCTTTATCGGAACGGGTATGGAATACAAGGTCGCGCAGGATTCAGGCACGACAGTTGTTGCCCGTGCGGGCGGCACGGTGAAATATGTTGACGCATCTGCAATACAGGTGGAAACAGAAGACGGAGAAAACCATCACTATACCCTGGAGAAATTCCAGCGTTCCAACCAGAGCACCTGTATCAATCAGAAACCCATCGTGAGAACAGGAGACCGGGTGGAAAAGGGTCAAATCATTGCTGACGGACCCTGTTCCTGCCAGGGTGAAATCTCACTGGGAAGGAACATCCTTGTTGCCTTTATGCCCTGGGAAGGGGAGAATTTCGAGGATGCTATTCTCATCAGTTCACGGTTGGTGAAGGAAGATGTGTTTACCTCGGTTCACATTGACGAATATGAAGTAGAAGCCCGAGATACCAAGCTGGGTCCGGAAGAAATCACCCGGGATATTCCGAACCTGGGTGAGGACATGCTTCGAAACCTCGACGATGAGGGAATCATCTATGTTGGGGCAGATGTTAAGCCCGGAGATATCCTTGTGGGAAAAGTCACTCCCAAAGGCGAAACCGAGCTCACTCCTGAAGAACGCCTTTTGCGCGCTATTTTTGGAGAAAAAGCCCGCGAAGTGAGAGATACATCATTGCGGGTGCCTCACGGGGAATACGGTAAGGTGATCGATGTCAAGTTTTTCTCCAGGGACAACGGGGACGAAATGACACCCGGCGTGAATAAGCTGGTCAAGGTCTATGTGGCCCAGAAAAGGAAAATCACGGTGGGTGATAAAATGGCCGGGAGGCACGGAAACAAAGGGGTGATCGCCCGTATCGTGGATGAGGCGGATATGCCCTACCTGCCTGATGGAACAGCGGTGGATATTGTCCTCAATCCTCTTGGAGTTCCCTCCCGGATGAATATCGGACAGGTACTGGAAACCCACCTTGGTTGGGTGGCAAACCTGGAGAAAAAATTTGTGGCAAGCCCTCCCTTTGATGGGGCGGAAGAATACGAAATTATACAAGCCATGAAAGATGTCCAACCGCCCGTCAACGGAAGCCGCTATGAATCTCTTTTTGATGAACGCATTTCACCTGATTTCCGCCTGCTGCCGCAGGGAAAGGTGGTGCTGTATGATGGGAGAAACGGTGAGCCTTTTGATAACGAGGTAACGGTAGGTTTCATTTACATGATGAAGCTCGCCCATCTGGTAGAAACGAAAATCCACGCCAGGTCCACCGGACCCTATTCACTGGTGACCCAGCAGCCCCTGGGCGGCAAAGCGCAATTTGGCGGACAGCGTTTTGGTGAAATGGAGGTGTGGGGATTGGAAGGATATGGTTCGGCCTTTACCCTGCAGGAGATGCTTACCGTCAAATCCGATGATATCGTAGGCAGGGTCAAGGCATATGAGTCCATCGTGAAGGGGCAGAACGTGTTGAAGCCTTCCGTACCGGAATCTTTCAAGGTACTGGTGAAAGAACTGCAAAGTCTCTGCCTGGATGTGATGATCTACGACTCGAAAGCAAAAGAAATATCCATGGAAGAAATCGAGGAAACCGAAGAGGATATTCCCGGCCTGGGAATTAACATTGCAAAAAGAGAAAGCAAATAAATAAAAGGGGGAAAAACCCTTGATAGATGTCAATGATCTGGGTGCCATCAAGATTGGGCTTTCAGCTCCGGAGCAAATACGAAAGTGGTCCAGGGGTGAAGTGAAAAAACCTGAGACTATTAATTATAGAACACTGAAGCCGGAAAAGGATGGACTCTTTTGTGAAAAAATCTTCGGTCCTACCAAGGACTGGGAGTGTTACTGCGGTAAATATAAGCGAATACGGCACAAGGGAGTCGTTTGTGACCGCTGTGGTGTGGAGATTACACGTTCAGCGGTTCGCCGGGAGCGCCTGGGGCACATAGAACTGGCCGCACCTGTTTCCCATATCTGGTACTTCAAGAGCATACCCAGTAAAATGGCGCTCCTTCTGGGTATAATGCCAAAAAATTTGGAAAAGGTGCTCTACTTCGCCTCGGGAAGGAAGCGCGAGGACTGCTACAAGGTAGTCGACCCCGGTTCCACCGATTTTGAACCGGGAACCACTATTCGAGAAACAGAATTTAAAATCTATTCAAAGTATGATTCCAGTTTCCGGGCTGAGCCGGCATTCATTATCAGTGAGATACACCAGCTTCCTTTCGGAGTGGGTGATGTTCTCTCGCAAAAGGAATACGCACGGTACCGCACAAAATACAAAGATGCTTTCATGGTGGAAGAAGCCGATAACGACCAGTACGAAGTAGTGGACGTACGGGTGTTTCCCTACCAGCGGGATGATGAGCTCGCGGAATCCGAGATTCGCCAGCTTCGTGAGATTTATGGCGATCTCTTCGTTGAAACCGTCCTTTCCGACACTGCGGAGGAACCGTGTTCGGTGGTTGTTGATCCGGGAAACACGGGACTCAAGAAGGCCCAGATGATACTCGAAACCGAAGCGAAGCTTCTGTCTCGTTATGATTCTGAATTTCAGGCCGGTGTGGGAGCAGAGGCCATCCGTGAAATACTCAAAAGCATCGATGTCAATCAGTTGGCGCGTTCTCTTCGCAAGGAGTTGAGAGAAGCTACCGGTCAAAAAGCAAAGAAGCTCATCAAGAGATTGCAGGTTATCGAGTCTTTTTGCAAATCCGGCAATCATTCGGATTGGATGATCCTCGAAGTCATTCCTGTCCTTCCACCTGACCTGCGTCCCATGGTACAGCTCGACGGGGGAAGGTTTGCCACTTCCGACCTCAATGACCTCTACCGCCGGGTTATCAACCGGAATAACCGCTTAAAAAGGCTCTTGCAGCTGGGGGCACCGGAGATCATCGTCAAGAATGAAAAGAGGATGCTGCAGGAAGCGGTGGACGCCCTGTTTGATAATGGAAGACGCGGGCGCCCTGTTCTTGGTTCCGGGAACAGGCCCTTAAAATCGTTAAGCGACATGCTGCGGGGAAAGAAGGGGCGTTTCCGTCAGAATCTCCTGGGGAAACGGGTGGACTACTCCGGACGATCGGTGATTGTGGCCGGACCCCGCCTGCGCTTTGATCAGTGCGGGCTCCCCAAGAAGATGGCGCTCGAGCTTTTCAAACCATTCATCATGAAAAAGCTGGTCGAGCGCGGGTTTGCACACAACATAAAAAGCGCCAAGCGCATGGTGGAGAAATCCCGTGAAGAAGTATGGGAAGTGCTGGAAGAGGTCATTGCCGAACATCCCGTTCTTTTGAACCGGGCTCCGACTCTCCATCGTATGAGTATCCAGTCCTTTCAGCCTATTTTGGTGGAAGGGAACGCCATTCAGCTCCACCCCCTGGTGTGTGCGGCTTTTAACGCTGACTTTGACGGGGACCAAATGGCAGTGCATGTACCGCTTTCGGCCGAGGCGCAAGCTGAGTCCCAGGTGTTGATGCTTTCTTCGCACAACGTTCTTTCACC
>PWXL01000195.1 GCA_003561145.1 Candidatus Atribacteria bacterium | reverse complement strand
CTCTGGCAGCGAGTGGAAGAAGTGGTACGGTCAGTTTCCAGGTATTTTGGTTTCAGCGAGATTCGCACTCCCCTCTTTGAACATACCGAGCTTTTTGTCCGCGGTGTGGGGGAAGAGACCGATATTGTCCAGAAAGAAATGTATACATTTCCCGATAAGGGGGGTCGCAGTCTGACCTTGCGCCCGGAGGGAACCGCCCCCGTTATGCGTGCTTACCTTGAACACGGATTACACGTATCCAACCCCCGCCTCAAACTGTATTATATGGGGCCGATGTTCCGCTATGAACGTCCGCAAGCCGGAAGAATGCGGCAGTTCCACCAGTTCGGTTATGAATCCCTGGGTTTTGAAAGTCCTGCGAGCGATACTGAAATCATCCTTCTCTCCTGGCTCATCTACAGGGAACTGTGTCTTTCTGACATCACCGTAGAAATCAACAGCCTGGGTTGCCGTGATTGCATGGGCCGTTACCTTGACATCCTGCGAACCTTCCTCGCCCGTGAGCCATTGTGCCATACGTGCCGGGAACGGTCCACAAAGAACCCCCTGCGGGTAATGGATTGCAAGGAAGAGGGGTGTCGCGAGGTGTTCGAGTCTCCTGCTTTTCCCACTATCCAGGAATCATTATGTTCCTCGTGCAAGGAACATCAAGATGAGGTACTACGGGGTTTGCGAAAGCTTTCCGTGCCATATTCGCTCAATCCCCTGCTTGTGCGCGGTCTTGATTATTATGTACGTACCGTTTTTGAAGTGAAGGCAGGGGGCTTGGGAGCGCAAGACGCCATAGGAGGAGGAGGACGTTACGACAACCTTTCCGACACTCTTGGAGTGCAGGGAATACGTGGAGTGGGTTTTGCAGCCGGAATGGAAAGAATCATACTGCTACTCAAAAAAAGGTACGCCGGCGAAGTTTTTCACGGAAAACGGCTGTACCTGGCTCCACTGGACAGGATGGGTGAAATATACCTCCTTTCGCTCGCTCAGCAGCTCAACCGGGAAAAAATACTTTTTTATATCGATTTTGCAGATAAAGGAATTAAATACCACCTGAAAAGAGCGCAAAAGATGGGGATCAGGTATGTCATTCTCTGTGGAGAAGAAGAGGCACGAAGCGAAACATTGGCTGTAAAAGATCTTGACAGCGGGATCCAGACCTCTCATGATTGTAAATCCTTCTTCAGCTGGTTGCGGAGGAAAACAGAATGATACGCACTCATAATTGCGGGGCCTTGAGAAGCACAGACATAGGAAAAACGGTTACCCTGGCCGGATGGATCAACCGCCGCCGGGACCACGGCGGGGTGATATTTTTAGACCTTCGTGACCGCTGGGGAATGACGCAATTGGTAGTGGACGCACAGGTTCAGAAAAGATTGAACAGGATTGACAGGGTACGCCCGGAATATGTTGTCCTTGCCGAAGGAAGAGTACGTAAAAGACCGGAGGGCCTTGAAAATCCGCGTTTGCAAACAGGGGAAGTGGAAGTTGAAGTTAAAGAATTTCGGATACTTTCCGAGGCGAAGCTTCCTCCCTTTGAACTCGAGAGTACGAAGGAAACCGATGAGGGTCTTCGCCTGCAGTACCGATACCTGGACCTGAGGCGTTCACGCATGCAGCACAATCTCAGGTTTCGCCACCAGGTTACCCGGGTTATACGGGAGTATCTTTCAGATCTCGAGTTTATCGAGGTGGAAACGCCCTTTCTCACCAAGAGCACACCGGAGGGCGCGAGAGATTTCCTGGTTCCCTGCCGCCTGGCGCCGAGGCGTTTTTACGCTCTCCCGCAATCACCCCAATTATTCAAACAAATTTTGATGGTAGGAGGAGTAGACCGTTATTTCCAGGTGGTCAAATGTTTCCGTGACGAGGACCTCCGTGCAGACCGCCAGCCGGAATTTACCCAGGTAGATATAGAGATGTCGTTTGTGGAAGCGGGAGATGTGCTCACACTTGTAGAAGGCATGATTTCTGCAGTATTGGAACAGGCACTCAACCAGGAAGCGAAGGTCCCCTTTCCCCGCTTGAGCTATCATGAATGTCTCACGCGATACGGGACGGATAAACCTGATCTCAGAATACCCCTGGTCATGGAGGACCTGACACAGCTTGCCGTTTCCGAACATGCATCCCCGCTTTGGCCCGCTAAGATACCCGATGATTTCATGTTATCCGTACTCCCCTTGCCGGGTTGGAAAGGCTTTTCCCGCAAGGTCGGGGACGACCTGGCTGCACTGGCCCGTCATCGGGGTGTCGCACTCTCCTGGGTGCGGAATGAGGCAAATGAACCTTCTTCCCCGCTGAAAAACAAACTCTCGAAACAAGGGTGGGATACGCTGACAGGGCATCTCCAGGCAAAAGGAAACGGAATAGCGCTTGTAAGCTGGGGGAATAAAGAAAAGGTACGGGAATTTTTAGGTGAACAAAGAAAGGAGCGGGGCAGGGAGCTTTTTGGTGAACCGGAAGGGTTCTCATTCTGCTGGGTTGTTGATTTTCCCCTTTTCGAGTGGAATGAAGAAGAGCGCCGCTGGGACTCGATGCACCATCCGTTTACGGCTCCCCATCCCTCGGATCTCGAACGGCTGGAAACAGAAACACCCCGGGTGCGTGCTCAATCGTATGATTTGGTACTCAACGGTTTCGAGGTGGGAGGAGGAAGCGTGCGTATTTATGACCCTGTTGTACAGGAGAAAATTTTCAGGCTTTTGCAGCTCAGCGAGGAAGAAATCCAGCGTAAATTCGGCTTTTTTGTAGAGAGCCTGCAGTATGGATGTCCTCCACACGGGGGTATCGCTTTAGGACTGGACAGGTTGGTTATGGCTCTGTGTGGAGAAACCTCGATCCGAGAGGTCATTGCCTTTCCCAAAACGCAAAAAGGCACATGCCTGTTGACAGGAGCTCCCTCTCCGGTTGAGATGGAGCAGCTTACTCCCCTGGGCATGCGTCTGAAGAACGAGACTTAGCGGCCGCTGAGGATTGAAACAATATAGAAAAATAACGGAAAACAATGGTATTCTCCCGATCTTCCCACATTGAAAAGGCGGATATGTTGTGTTATCATTAGGTTCGTAAAATGGGGTTGGAATGTGACCCTGCCTTGCCGGTGAAGTCATATGGAAGCTTTGACCCAACACCCTTGTCCAGGGGCTCGGACTCCGGGAGGGCCGTGGTCTTTTCGGGAGGGCTCCACCTTTTTGAGGACCAGGATCAAAGCAGCTGACACACCACACAGGCGGGGTCATATTATGATGTGAGACAGGAAGATATTGGAGGAAGGAGTGCTTGGTTTGGAAGAAAATAGGAACATGGAGCTGCTTCACGAGAATCTGGACAATATTCGTCCGGTAAAACCGGGGGACCTCATCCGGGGCACGGTGCTCAAGAAGGGCGACGAAGGATACTTTATCAACATCAATTACAAGGCGGAAGGGATTCTGCCCTTCAAGGAAAAGTCCCTGGGAAGAGACGGTGATACCGAAAATAATTTGGAGGAGGGGGACGAGGTCTGGGTCACGGTCACCCGGATGGACGAACAGGGATATGTCTGGCTCTCACGTGAACGTGCTCGTTTTCGCGGTGCCTGGATTGACATAGACGAGAGCAAGACGAACGGTAAAACCTTGCAAGCAAAGGTGATCCGCAAGGTCAAAGGTGGACTCACGGTTGATGTTGGCATCAACGCTTTCCTTCCCGCTTCCTGTGTCGACGTTGCTCCCCGGAATGTGGATGAATTTGTTGGTCAAACCATACCGGTTCGGGTTATCGAGTCGGATCGCCGGACCAAGAATGTAGTGGTTTCACGGAAAGCCATCCTGGAAGAGGAACTTACCAAGAGTCGCCGGGAAACCATGGAGAGTATCGAAACAGGGCAGGTACGTAAAGGTACGGTGAAGAACATCACCAATTTTGGTGCCTTTGTTGACCTGGGAGGAATAGACGGTCTCCTGCATATATCAGAGATCTCATGGGGCAGGACTGTCAAAATGGAAGATCTTTTTCACAAGGGTGACGAGATCGATGTCAAGGTCATAGGCTGGAACCCGGAAAAAGAGGAAATTTCCCTCAGCCTGAAACAGCTCGCCCCCGATCCCTGGGAAGCAATCGATGAAAAAATGAAGGTGGGCGACGTGGTAACCGGTAAGGTGGTTTCCATTAAGGATTTCGGGATATTCCTCGAGGTTGAGGAGGGAGTCGAGGGGCTCATCCATATTTCCGACATCTCCTGGGGATACGTCAAACACCCACGTGAATCGGTAAAGGTGGGTGAAATGATTGAGTGCCGGGTCTTGGACATAGACAAGGAAAAACAGAGGCTTTCACTGGGGCTGAAGCAGGTGCTGCCCGATCCCTGGGAAACCCTGAAAGAGAAATACCCGGCCGGCACCACAGTGAAAGCACGGGTTACCCGGCTGAACCCCAAGGGAGCCATGGTGGAAATCGAAGAAGGTATTGAAGGACGTATTCCCCTGGAAGAGCTTTCCTGGAAACGGGTAAGCAAGGTGAG
>PWXL01000153.1 GCA_003561145.1 Candidatus Atribacteria bacterium | reverse complement strand
CTGGCCGGGATTGACCGCGGCGAGGAACAACGTGAGGCGCTTGAGCAGATGATCACGGTAGCGCATGAAGAGAAGGTCGATCTCGTCGTCCATTCCGGAGACCTTTTTCATCAATATAACCGGCCTCCTAGAAACGCGATAGCAATGGCGGTAGAATATATAATGCGTTTTCGTTCCATCGCACCCTTTGTCTGGGTTGTGGGCAACCATGATTGGTACGCCATGGGAGCCCTGCAAGAGGTGTTTTTCCCCGATGTTTTCATCCTGCGCGAGTTCACGCCGGTGGACATTCCCACACTTCCTGTTACTGTTTTCCCCTATCCCTATATTAGTCTTTCCCGGTTATTAGGAGGAAAAACAGGTGCTGAACTCCAGGAACAGGCCCGTGAAAAAATGATCAATCTTTTCCGTGAGTGGGAAGAAACCTTGCAGGATTCGCGGTGGAATGTACTGGCCGCTCACTGTACTCTGGAAGATTGCGCATGGTATGCTCAGGCCAACTCGGTGCGCGAGCTTTTTCTCAAGAGCACCGATTTTCCCAGGGGAATGCACTATGGTGCCTTCGGACACCTGCACGCTTTCATACAGCACAGTGATGGAAAATTTCCCCTTGTGTATCCGTCTCCCCTGGTGCGTGATACGTTCCAGCAGGAAAAAGAACAAACAGGATGTGTGCTCGTAGAGTTGGTAAAAGGAAAAGAAGCTGTTGTAAAGCATGTTTCTCTTCCCTCAGTCCGTTTGGTCACGGTTGATGTGGAAGAAGATGCAGACCTGCCGAACCTTGTCAATACAACAGAGGAGCTGACCGGAGGTGAAGCGGCTTATATCCGGTTTCGAATAAAAAGTAGCGGTGTCCCTTTACGGCTGCGCTCCCGCCTTGCCGGCTTGCGTGGAGAGAATTGGCAGACGGTGGCAGTTGAGTCGGCGTTTCTTTCACCCGGAGAAACTGCGGAAATACAGGGGGAAGAAGCAATGGATGTGCGGGCGGTCCCGGAGCTCTTTTCGGTTTTTTGTCGTTCAATGGGTCATTCTGAGCGGGTTGTGGACCTGTTCAAACGCTATTACCAGGAGGCTGTTGAAGAGGAGGGGCGGGATGCGTCCGGTTAGGTTATGTGCTGAGCGGTTTTTAGGTCTTGGGTCGGTTGACGTGTCCTTTGATTGTGCGTTATTCGTTGTGGTTGGGCCGAATGGAGCGGGAAAATCTTCTTTGCTGGAAGCCCTTTATTTTGCATTGTTTGGTAAGGGAATACGCACTGAACGGGGAAAGAAGGAGTTGGTCCACCGTGCATACCCCGAAGATCCGCTCCGGGTAGAGCTCGTTTTTGAAAACGGAGGAAGGCGTTACCGTGTAGTGCGTGAATACTCTTCACGGAGGGGAAGCGCAGCCGTACTCGAGGAGGAGAAAAGTGAAGGCCGTATCCCATTGTGCTTCGGGGAACGCTCTGTAAATGAAGAAATTATCCGCATTACCGGTGTGGATGGGAGTACCTTTCGCTCCTCGGTTTTCCTTCCCCAGGGGGAAACGCTGGGTTTTGTTCAATCCACACCGGCGGAACGTTTTCGAGTACTGAGTTCACTGTTTGGGCTTGATGTTATCGATAGAGTGCGCGACAAGGTAAAGAACCACTTGGAGACACTGGAGATCACCTTACGGCCCATCTTCCATCGCATGGAGATTCTCGAAAAGGAGGCACTCGATGAACGGGTGCAGACATTACAGAAGGAACGTGTCACTGTAGAGCAGGAAATGAAGAAATGGGAACAGGAAGAAGAAAAGAAGCAGAGCCGCATCCTTTCTTTGATTGCTCTTGTAGACAGGATGAAGGAGCTTGAGGAAACCCGAACGCTCCGGCAAGAGGTTGAACGGAAAATAAGACAAGCGGAAAAGGAAGCCAGGGAAGACGAGGGTATCGTTCGGGCCCGTGAAATATGTATTCATTATGAAAGACCCTGGATTGAAGCGAGCGAGAAGGCACAGGAAGCCGCCGGTGAAGTTTTGCGAATCGAGAGCATACAGAGAGAAACGGAAAAAGAACAGGCGGCTCTTTCTCACGAACTGTGCCGATCGAAGCAGGACATTTTCCGTATGAAAAGAGAAGCCGAAATTTGGAAACAACGCGTCGGGATACTGGCTGAAAATGCGTTACGCCTCGCCCATACTGTATCGCAAAGGAGACAAGAAAGCGGCATTCTTGTCCGCAGGGCGGAGGAAAAACGGAAGGCTGTAGAAAACGCACGTATTTCCCTCCGAAAGGAACACTCAGAATACGGCAAAATTTTCAAAGACAGGGAGGAATACATAGGCCGTATCGAAAAAGCCAGAAAGCGTTTGGAAGCACTGGAGGAAGCCGGGTGCCTCATACGTCCACTGGGTGAAAGATTACGTGAAGTGAAGAAAGAACTCAACCGCTTGTCGGCGGAAGAAAAAAATTTTGAGACTGAAAAGGGAAATGTTGACAAAGAAGCCTCGCGTGTTGAAGGGGAAATCCGCAGTGTGAGAAAGCGTTCGCAAGAGCTGTCTCTTCTCAGGGAGCGCATAGAAGCAAAACATCACGAAGTGCTGGGAGAATTTGCCCGAGCCTCTCTACGCCAGGAGTGGCTGATAAGCGGGAGATGCCCTCTGTGTGGAACACAGGTGCCTTGTCCCGGTGGAGATGAGGAAGAAATGCACGATGATGTTCTGGAGAGTGAACGGGTACTGAGACGTATTCTTGAGGAATGGAAAGCAATATCTGTTTCTCTTGGCAGTTTGGAGGAAAAACTGAGCCAACTCAAGGAGCGCATGAGCGAAAATGAGAAAACCCTGGTAAGAGTGGGTGATGCAATTACCGCTTTTCGCGGGGAAGGGGATTCTTTGAGAAAGCAATTGCTGGGAATACTGCGGGAAGCGGGCCTTGACCCGGGTATCATGGAAAAAGATATTACCGGGTATATTGAGCTCTCCCGCAGCGAACTTGAGAGAATAAGGGGAAAATACACTGAATGCGAAACCACTCTTGCCGCGTTGAAAGAGAGGCTGGCTGCCCGTGAGGAGTCAGTGGGTATAAGTGAAAGGGAGGAAAAAGAAATACTGCGGGATGCAATGGAAGCGTGTACCCGTGTAGAGGACGCGGAAAAAAAGTTATGGGCGATTCTTATTGAAGGAGGCTGGGAAGGCGAAGAGGGGGATCCGGAAGAGGTTTTTCAGGCTTACCGAAGAAAATGTTCCGAGGAATATGAAAAGGTACAATCCGGCCTGGAAGAAGCGGCGGAATCGGCAGCCCGGTTGGAAGAACGCATAGGATCCCTCGAGCGCAGAAAGCAGGAATTAATGGAAGAGCTTCTACGGCGCCGGCCGGTACACATGGAATGGGAAACAAAGGCAAGGGAAAAAGAGCAACATGTATACGGAGCACTGGATAAGCAAGGGTGGAATCTCAAGGAATACCGCGCCTTGAAAGAGAGGCATCTTTTGGGAGGAAGAGAACGTTTGGAAGCACTCAAAGGAGAGGTATCCCAACTGGAGGCGCAGATGCTGAGGATTGAGGCAGAGATACGCAAGCGGGAAAAAAGAACGAACAGAGAAGCTTCGAAAGTAGATGAGGAAATAGAAAAAGAAAAAGAAATGCTCACAAGGGTACGGGATCATACAGCCTCTGCGCGATACCGCTTGGGAAGCGTAGAAAATGAAATTCGAAACTTGGAGAGCAAGCGGCAGGAAAGGGACGCTCTTCAGGTTGAAGTGGATAGATACAGAGAAGAAAGGGAAGACCATTTTCGTCTGAAAGAAGCGCTTGAGGCGAGAGGTTTCAAGAGATACATATTGGCCATACTTCTGAAAGAACTGGAGAGGGAGGCCTCTGAATTTTTGGAAGAGTTATCCGAGGGACGGTACCGTTTGCGGGTCAGCATGGAGGGAGGAACCACCCAGGTGGTGGTGGTGGATAGCCATTTGGGGGGAGAGGAGCGTTTTCCAACCGAATGTTCCGGAGGAGAGAAGACCCTGATTGCGCTCTCCCTGGCTCTTGCTCTTTCCCGCATAAGGCTTCGGGAAGCCGGGAGAGCGACCCATGCGGAGTTTCTTTTTATAGACGAGGGGTTTTCCACCTTAGATCGCGAGCATTTGGAATTGGTGGCTGACGCTATATTCCGCCTCGGACATGATGGGACAATGGTGGGTGTTGTCACACACGATACTGCTTTTGCGAATTATTTCCCCATCCAACTGCAAGTGAGCGGGGGAAAGGTGTATTGGCAAGAAAATTTCATGGTGAGATGAGCACCGAAAAAGGGGAAATGCAAAGATGGAGGAATTATTCATAGCAACAAGCAGCCGGGAGCAACTCGTTGAAGTCAGTGGGGCGGTACAGAAGCACCTGAACGAAAGAGGTGTACGGGCAGGGTTATGCGTCATTCATGTTCCGCACACCACCGCGGGTATCACGTTGAACGAAAATGCAGACCCAGATGTAGTGAGGGACATACTGAGCGGGCTGGAAAGGATGATTCCCTCCGGGGGATACCGTCATGGAGAAGGGAATTCTCCCGCTCATATCAAGGCATCTCTT
>PWXL01000216.1 GCA_003561145.1 Candidatus Atribacteria bacterium | reverse complement strand
GTTCAGGTAGTCATATCATGAAAAGGGAGGAAGTGGAAACATGAAAAGTATTACCGTGAGAGGTGTGGGGATCCTGGCCGTAGCATTTCTGGTTTTTGGTATCCTGGCTGGTGCGGTTTTTGCCGATTCCCTCGTATTCGGAAACATTACCTATAGTCGTAGGGACATTTGGACAAATTATTCCATTTTAGCATTCGAATACATTGCGGACCAGATGGGAGTGGAAACAATAGTACTCGACCCGGAAGGTGACATGGAACGAGCCATGGCGGCCATGGAAGACCTCATAACACGTGGGGTAGACGGTATTAACGTGTTTACCATCACTCCCGAACTTTCGGCTACCATGATTGAAATGGCTAATGACGCAGGAATCCCTATTACCATCGAAAATTCACTACCGGCCGAATATGCCGAGAATTATATCTCCTGCGTAGCATGCCAGTATGATGATATCGGCTATGCCGCCGGTGCTTACATCAGTGAAACCTACCCCGGCGCCAAGCTTTTTTATGTGATGGGTGCCCCGGGAATGGGTATTACCGAACTGTATGAGGAAGGTCTGGACAAAGCGCTGGAAGAATATGGGACCATTGAGCTGATATCCACTCAGCCCACCGACTGGGGTGCCGAGCAGGCCATGAACGTGACCCAGAATGCCATCCAGGCAGGCCTTGAATTTGACGTCATTTTTGCCAACAATGAGCAGATGGCTACCGGCGTTATCAATGCCCTGGAAGATGCGGGACTCCTCGGTGAAATCCCGATTATCGCCACGGGCGGCGGACCGCACGGTCTGGAACTCATCGAGCAGGGCCTTTTGGATGCGTCAATAACCGCACCGGTGTCTCTGCAGGGTCTTATTACCTTTAAGAACCTCTATGAGTACGTCGTCCACGGGATTGAACCCCCACTCTTTATCCCTCTTCCGGTTATCCCCATTTCCCAGGAAAACCTCGATGAGGCAATTTCGTGGGAAATCACCGACGAGAACTATGAACTAGCACTCGAAATTATCGGCGGGATACAGAAGTAAGATCGGTAAAAAAGCGGGAACGTGTTTCCCGTTCCCGCTTTTTTACAATGTCCCAACCCCGACATGGAACAATTCCCCGTTATCGAAACAAGAGATATCAATAAAACTTTCCCCGGAGTCAAGGCACTTTCTGGCATTGACTTTACCCTCCTTCCCGGAGAGATTCACTGCATTGTAGGGGAAAACGGAGCGGGAAAATCAACCTTTATCAAGATTCTCTCCGGTTTTCTCCGGCCGGAGAGTGGTGATATAGTTATCGGCGAAGAGACCTTCCGGTATCTTTCTCCCCACCTTTCCCAGGAGCAGGGTATACAGGTTATCTACCAGGAAAGCTTGCTTGTTCCCCAGATGAATGTAGTGGAAAACATATACGTGGGGCGCGAGATAACCGGAAAGCTCGGCTTCATCGACAGGCGCAAGGCTCTGTCTGAAACCAGAAAGGTTATTGAATCACTCGGTATCGCTCTTGATCCACAAGCCATGGTGGAGAACCTTGAAGTGGCCGATCGCCAGTTCGTCAAGATTATCAAAGCACTGGCCATGAATCCTCGGGTACTGATCATGGATGAGCCGACTGCCATGTTCAACGCGCAGGATACCGGTGTGGTGCTCAAGCTGGTTGAAGATATCAGCAAGCGGGGCATCAGCGTGATTTTCATATCTCACCGCCTGGAAGAAGTGGCCCGGGTGGGAGACAGGGTGACTGTGTTCAAAGACGGACGTACTGTTGCCAGTCATGATAATCCCCGGCGGAATATCGATCTTGCGATGATTACACGGGAGATGGTGGGCCGTTCAGTCGACGCTTTTTACAAAAAAGTGAAAACACACCCGGGGGAAACAATACTCGAGGTACAGGGACTCAAGCTTGACAAGGACTCACCGGAAGTGAATTTTACTCTGCGGCGCGGTGAGATCCTGGGAATCGCCGGTTTGGTTGGATCAGGGAGGACAGAGATAGTAGAAGCCCTGTTCGGCGCAGGGAAAAAAATACAGGGAAAGATTATTATACGAGGGCGGGAAGTTACCATTGACCGCCCTTCTGATGCCATACGCGCGGGTCTCGGGTTCATCACCGAAGAGCGGCAGAGGACGGGTCTCGCACTGGGCCTCAGTGTAGCCAAAAATATGACTATTGCCGGTCTCAATAAGTTTAAAAGAGCTTTCATTACCCCGGCGGATGAAATACGTTCTGCCGGGCGGTATGTCGACGATCTTGCCATCAAAACACCCTCTCTTCAGCAGGAGGTGCGTTTTCTGAGTGGCGGGAACCAGCAGAAAGTGGTGATTGCCCGCTGGTTGTTCCGGGAATCAGAAATACTCATTTTTGACGAACCCACCATCGGTATCGATGTGAATGCCAAGGCGGAAATCTACCGCTTGATGTCGAAACTTGCAGCCAATGGAGCGGCTATTATCATGATATCATCTGAAATGCCCGAACTCATCGCCATGAGTGACCGGGTTTTGGTGATCAAGCACGGCCAGATCACGACTGAACTGGTTGGTGAGAATATCACCGAGGAAAAAATAATCACGTATGCGTTTGGGGTGACCGACGACGAACAAACAGCCTAATAACCCTGAAATCAGCGGTATCGGGACAGCACAGACTCGAAACAACTCTTCTGTAGCCGGCCTTATCTTAAAAAACCAGGCGTTTTTCCTGTTGCTGGTTATTATCATGCTCTCCGTTATTTTCGGTGCTCTCAACCCCCGGTTTTTGAGCATGCGCAACCTCCTGGCCATCTTTCAGCAAATAGCCGTACTTGGTGTCGCCACAATGGCCATGGCACTCACGCTCATTTCGGGGGGAATTGATTTATCCATTGGTTCCATGATAGGTCTCAGCACCGTTATCATGTGCAGGCTCATCATGGACGGAACCGCTGTCCCGCTGGCAATCCTGATCGGTGCTGTCGTACCGGTGGGGTGTGGATTCCTCAACGGAGTGATTGTGGCAAAAAGTAAGTGTGTCCCGCTGATTGTCACCCTGGGTATGGGATATGTCTATTATGGATTCGCCCTGGTCATATCAGGGGGGCTGTTCATGAGCATGCAGGGACAGTTCCGCACTCTGGGCCGTGGGGTTATTGCGGGAATTCCCATCCCCATGTATGTGGTCATTCTCATGGTTCTGGGTACACACGTGCTTTTGAAGTATTCCAAGTTCGGCCGCCGCCTGGTCGCGCTGGGAGGGAACGAAACGGTCGCCTTTCTCTCCGGTATCGGGGTGGACCGCTTGAAAATTATCACCTACACCTTGGGAGGGGCCATCATGGCACTGGCGTCCTTGGTGCTCGTCTCACGCCTGGGAAACGTGCTGGCTAACGTGGGTGAGGGTTATGAATTGCGGGCTCTGGCAGCGGCCATCATCGGGGGAGTGACATTCGAAGGGGGACGGGGGAACATACCCGGTGTTTTTTTGGGGGTCGGGCTTTTGGGTATTGTGCAGAACGGTTTGAATATCCTGCAGGTTTCATCGTACTTCCAGACCCTTGCGCTTGGAGTCATTATTGTGGCGGCGGTTGTCGTGAGCAATATCGAAAAGATCCGCCAATGATTGCATTAGAAGAGACGCTTTGGCTTCTTGAGATAGACGTGAGTGAGCTGATAATGGAATGTGCAAAGAAAACCCCGCAGAAAGCGGGGTTTTCTCATGTTCTCACTCCATGAATCCATGGATGAAGCCTACTCGATGAAAACGGCTGCATACCAATTTTGCGGTTCCTCTTCGCTTTTCAGGGTTTCCAGGGGAAGATTGAAGCGGTGCACTGTTTTGTAGACGTCGATACCTACACTGTGAAAAGCCGGGCGGGCCTTTTTGGGGTGTGGGCACTCTACGTTCCGGTTGCCCGCGCATTCTGTGCACAATGCACAGTCGGAGAGGGAAAAAGCGAAGTATTTTCCACGCAGGAATGCTTCTCGCTCGAGGATAAAAGATATCTCCTGGGCCTTTCTCTTGTCGCGGGAATGGATGATGATGCCGCCCCTGTACCGCCGCAATATTTTTTCATACTCCCATGGCAAGAGGGAACCGGGACGGGAGGGACAGGTGTGATTTTTCCCCCAATCAGCGCAACCGAACATGCATTTGAGGAGTGTGCGGGAATCAAATACGATATCCTCAATGGAAAAGATCATTGCATGATCCGCTCCCAGTGAGAGTGCCAGTTCTCGATAAAAGTCCACCAGTGTTTCACCTCCCCTCAAAATATCGTGGTAATGAGTCGTAAGTCGTGAGTCTGTGGAAAAAGAGTAATAAAAATGCAATTTTCTTTTTTTCCGTACATGCTGCCTGGTATCTGGATTGTTATTCTGCAAATTCCTCTTCCAGGGCCTTGCGCATCACCGCCACCGGCGCGTCATGACCGGTCCAGATACGAAAGCCAATAGCCCCCTGGTAGACGAGCATTCCCAAGCCATCGAGCACTGAGGCTCCTTTTTCTTTGGCTTTCCGTAGAAAAGCAGTCGTAGGAGGATTAGGGATTACATCGCATACTACCATACC
>PWXL01000148.1 GCA_003561145.1 Candidatus Atribacteria bacterium | reverse complement strand
TCTCCCACACCCAACGCTCAAAAATAATTTCCTTACCTGCTGGCCATGGTACAATAATTTCCAGGGACAGATAAGAGAAAGGAGAACATACATGTACAGTAAATATGTTTTGGGTATCGTATGCTCCGTGGTTCTCACAGCTTGTATTATCACCGGCTGTGCGCCGGGTCCTACCCCGGGGGAAAAAGCACAGGACTTCACGCTGAACACGGTGGCAGGGGAAAGCTTTACCCTGGAAGATCACTTGGGCCGGCCTATAGTGCTGAGCTTTTTCACCGCAACCTGCCCGGCCTGCAGGCCATTGATTGCTCCACTCAATGAGTTACACGCCAAATACCGGGATACAAAAAATCTCCTGGTGCTGGGGGTGGGAATAGGGAGTCTAGAGGCGATAACCACCTATGTCCAGGAGAGGGGTATTACCTACCCGGTGGTGGTCGATTCTAACCGCGTGGTGAGCAGACTCTACGGGGTATCCGGAATTCCCCACACATTTTTTATCAACCGGCGAGGCATGATCGTCTCTGAGCATTTGGGCTTTCTCTCGGTGGAGGGATTCGAGAGCCGCCTGGCAATGATCTGGTAGATTTTTTGATATAGTCCTACCGTTCTTCACTGTATTTCCCATTCAGCAATTATGCGTTTGGTCGCAGTGACGGGAATGGGATGACACAAGCCCGTCACTGCGAGGAGCATAGCATTGAGGCAGTCTATGCTTGTGTTGATGCAAAAAGCATGGATTGCTGCGCACCACTCACGGTGGTGCTCGCAAAGGAAAATAGTATTCAGAATTCCGTATTCAGTATTCAGAATGTACAGGAAGGATTGAATTCTTTTTTCTTCGTTTCCATTCATTGGAAGGGACATGGCAGGCTGAATAAAAGCGATGAAGGGGTGAAAGGGGGAAGAGGGGAAGGTGAGGCGGTTGAGAGATTGAGGTTCAAAGTTGCAATAGAAAAACCTGAAACTTTTTAGCACTTGGACAATAGAGCCTTTTTCCCCGGATTTTCAGATTGCGCGTGGAAAAGGCAAAACGCAAGACGTGACCCCGAGACCCTCGTTCCGTCTAACTACATGAGGGAATGCAGATGACGACGGAATGACAATCTTTTTTTACCCTTATTCGACTCACGACTTACGATTCACGACTCACGGTCATTATCCGCTTCATCGATCACCACTTCGAAAGTCTTGCGGTCGAGGGCGATGGGGCGCTGGGGCATGTGGGCATACAAGCGCACATCGATACTGTAAGTACCCGGACTCAGTGTGAGGTTGCGGGTGCCGACACCTGAGAACACGCGTTTGCTCCCGGGAAGAACCAGCCCCGTGCCGCTTTCGAGCGTCAAACGCTCGATCACCCTTCCCTCCTCGTTGGCAATCGCCACGCTCCCCTCACCGCTCCAGTGGACATTCCCGGTGTTTTCAAACTCCACCGTGACTTCGGGCCCCCTGGCTTTCAGGGCGAGATCCCCCACCGTGCCCCGCACATCAGCGGTACGCCTGATGGAGAGAAAGACAAGGGTGCCGGAGCGGATACCCACGGCCTGCCCGCGGGCGGGCAGGGGATGCGGGGTCACTTCGAAGACCACCGCTGCGTACATCCCGCCCCGCGTTCCGCGGGGAGGTCGGACCTCAAGCTGGATCTTCCGCACTTCATCCGGGCGCAGCCTGAAGCTCCGCTCCCCCCGGAAAGTGAGCCAGCCCGGCACTGGTTCGTCCTCGGCCCTCGCGGTAAGATCGACCGTGCCGTCTGGGGCAAGGGTAAAACTCGAAAGGCTCACTGCAACATTCGCCTCACGATCACCGGTGTTGCGCACTTCGACCATGGTGGTACGCACCGCACCGGGAGGAAGGTCGAGCTCGACGAGCAAAGGCGAAACTGTCACCGAAAGGGCATACGCCTCCCCGGCAAGGAGAAAGACGAAAGCACAGGCCAAGAAAACGAACGCCAGGCAAAGGGAAGAAACCGTGCTAGCTCTGGTAAAAGACTTCAATGAAAATTTCTCCCTCGTAAGTGCCCGCCCGGTCTTCCGGAACGACCTCGAGCTGGAAGTCATACTCGTTTATGGTCTGCACCGGCCCCGTTGTTTCATACACCTTCACCGATTCGCCCTTTACCGACGGGAATGCTTCGAACGCTTTTTCTTCCCGGGCGGAGAGAGTCAGGCCAGGCTCCACCCTGCGGAAGGAGAGCCGCTCGGGCGGGATCCTGAAATCTTCCTTCCCTACCATGACGAGTGCTTCAGCGATCATGCGCACTTCGATCGCCTGGTTGGAGGTGACCTCTATAGTGAGGGGATGGAGAGCGTCATATATTCCCGGTCCGCGGTCGACATCGAACTCGACGACCGGCAAGTTGTCGGTGAATATCACCGGGGAATTCACCGTGATCGAAATATAGGGTTTGATTTCGGCCCGCACGAGCACGCTCGGTCCCTCGACGCGGGTCCACTCGGCGGCAGAAGCGCACACACCCAAGCCGAGCACGAGGACCGTAACCGTAACTATCGATATCAATCGAAACCCGTAGAACCGCATAATGTTACCTCCTCCTCAAAAACCATAAAAAAACTCATGAGTACGTTCATTCATCCAGTACAAGTATACAATAAAACGCGAATGAAAACATAGGACGAATGACCCAATACCCCTTCCGAAAAGTCACGTTTGAATGTGCGTCTTTGGCCTGGAAATGCCCGTTCACCTGGGCGCATTGCATCCTACTCACTGCTCTCAAGCGGTTTCACTTCAGAATCCCTGTCTTTTCCCAAATCATTTTTTTTGGATTCTCAATACTGGCATCTGAATTCCGCTTTCTTTCACTTCAGTATCTACTGTCTATACTTCTCTTTCCAATATTTTAATTTCAGGCGGCGGACAGGGTCAAAGTTCAGGTTTGGGGACCGGAACCATCGAGTAAACCCCCTCCCTCTATCAGCCGCTTCCCTATGCTTTTTGCTGTTTCCGCCAGAACACAGTAACCGAAAGCTACCGGTATTGCCTGTCCCCAAATTGCGGCTTGATGCCTTTACGAAAGCCACTGGATTCCCGATAACTACATTCGGGAAGGACAGCATGATATTGCTGAAGTCGGATTGCTGATTGCAGATTTGAAAAGCCTTTCCCCTTCCCCTTATTTCAATAACTTACGTGCCCGGCACAATCGTCCCTGAAGCTCTTACAAAGGATGTAGAAAAACGAAGAAAAGGTCCTCACAAGTCCTCTCGTCATCTTTGAGACCGTTTTTACCCTTCAGAGTTACTACAAACTTCCTCGCAAAGAAATCAAAGAGTTGCTCGGAATCATCCTGAACCTGCGGGGTCTCAAGCTCGAGCACAAGAATATCTTTGAAAAAGCTCTGGAACTCTATGCAGAGGAAAGTATGCACCGTATTTCTTTTGCCGATATTTTCAACTTTTGTTTCATGGAGCAAAATGGGATTCAGGAGATTTTCAGCTTTGATGAAGATTTTGACAGGTTGGAAGGAATCAGGAGGAAAGAACCGGGTTAGGCTAATAGACCCGAAATACGTGCAGTAACTTCTTACCCCTGGCCTCTCTTACCTCTTACTTCTCACTGCCCGAAGGGCACTCCCCCTTCCCCAGCCTTAACAATCATACTTCTGAAATCATAAATCATAAATGAAATGCTTCCCCGCCTTTACATTCATACTTCATAAATCCTACTTCATACTTTACATGGCTCCTCACGAATGTCTTGCATAGAACGTGTAGGTAGAGTATACTTGTACAAAAAAGAAGACAGGTGTATTATTATGCATATTGTGACCTTTTCGAAAGCGCGCAATCATCTCAAACAAGTGATTGACAAGGTAATAGAAGACGCGGACTTTACAGTAATTACCCGCAGAGATGCCTCAAACGCGGTGATAATGTCCCAGGAAACTTTCGATAGCCTGTTGGAGACTGTTCATTTGTTGAAAACTCCTGCCAATGTTGCCCACCTGGGTCGCTCCATAGAGCAGTACCGCCAGGGTGAAATTATGGCGAACGATCTGATTGATGCCTGAACGGCTGGTGTGGACGAGGGATGCCTGGGAGGATTATCTCTGGTGGAATCGACAGGACCGAAAGACCATTAAGCGAATCAATGCCCTCATCAGAGATGCTTTGCGTCACCCCTTCGAAGGGAGAGGGAAACCTGAAGCATTGCGCGAAAGCCTCAGCGGATTCTGGTCACGGCGGATCGATCAGACCAACCGTTTGGTGTATTTACTGGACAATGACGATTTGGTCATCATCTCTTGCCGTTACCATTATGAGTAGCTTTCTTTGGCCCAAAAAACGGGCCCCTGAAGCGTTGGAGCGCAGTAGAAGAAGAAAGGCCGAGACAGCCAAGCCGTTATACATTCCGTCATGTAGTAAGATGAAATGCATTTGCTTCGGTATTGAATGTAAACCCAAGCCAATGTAATGACTTATGCGTCCCTTAAGTGTAGGTACCATGGCCCTCAAAAGGGCATTGCTGCAGTCAGATTGCTGAAAGGAGATTCAAAAAGCCTTTCCTTTTCCCCATTTCACCACT
>PWXL01000066.1 GCA_003561145.1 Candidatus Atribacteria bacterium | reverse complement strand
AGTTGGAAGGCGGCAAGCGCTCTATCAGTCCGTGTGTTTGCTTCGGCTTTGTTGATGCCGTACATCCGCGCCTGCAGAATGAGTTCCTCCCGCGCACTCACCTCGTCCCAGGTGCTTCCGCCTTGAGCGACATAACCGATACGCCGCCGAACTTCACCAGGGTCGCGGCGCAAGTCAACGCCGGCTATAATAGCTTCACCTTCGTCCGGCTCGATCAGGGTAGCGAGCATCCGCAAAGTGGTTGTTTTGCCGGCTCCGTTCGGTCCGAGAAAACCGAAGATTTCACCCTCGGCGATGGTCATATCCACACCGCGGACCGCCTCGACGACCTTGACTGCTCGTCTCTGCCGGGAGCGGAATGATTTGCGCAGTCCCTGTGTCTCAATGATCATTCCTTTACTCCATTTCGTTGTCTAGGACAGACTAACTGAAGCATGTCATGCTGTTCATTTGAATACTGGTTTCTGAATCCTGGTTTATGCGTGGTTACACATTGTAACAGTGTCAAATTATGAATGTCAATTATTTTTATGCGCCTATGTGACCACATTATCTGCATGGCAATAAAACCACAAGAGCCGTGCAGTTCGAACTCATCGGGAGTATCGGATCGAGTATGGTTCTCTTGTTCATGGTGCTCGATCCCGGTGTATATGCTGATTATGTAAATCTTATTGGTTTCCGGGTGGTTTTCCTCATCGTCCTGGTTATCACCCTCGTTGAAACCGGCTGGTCTCTCATGAAGCAAGTGGGTCGTGTTTTATCACGTCAAGGGCAGCCATGATGCCAGGAATGTATTCTTTTTATCAGTTAAGCCTTTCCGCAATTCATGAGCCACCGGCAAAAGAACCATGTGAACCCATTATATAGCATATCCCTTGAAATCTTTCGGTTTCAGGTGAAAAGTGACCACTGAATATCCAGCACCTTCCTGAATCGGGAACAGCATCCCCCATCCTGTAACAATTATAATGAATGCCTGGGATACAACACCCAACGCTTACGGGGAACCAATATTTCTTGATATTCAGTATTGAATACCCCACTGCTTGCAACGGGGTGGTTCGTTCAGGGATAATGATGAAGAGTCATCTCACGGTATTTAAAGGAGAGCAATCTACATCGAGCCACCGAGGACACCGAGAGGAGAAAATGGAGAAAAAAAAGGGGAGGGAAGCAGGGAAGTGTTTTTTACTCTTCACCCCTTACTCCCTACTCACTGCATACAAAGGGGAGGGTAAACATATGTACATTGGTGGAAAAAAAGAAAAAGAGAATGTTCAAGCAGCCATCAAGAACTTATTCAGAAAAACCGTGCAAAAGGATACCAGGCTGAAAAACGCTTATTTACTGGTTCATTCTGAAAATGCAGGGATTCATATCAATAGTGCAGAAGGCATGACAGGCGATGTTTTAGCCAATCCAGATCAACCGAATTACATGGCAAGCTGCGGTAAGCTTTTTACCGCGACGATTACGGGTATCTTGCATGAAAAGGGAAAACTGTCTTTTAACGACAGCATTGCCGGGTATCTCGATCAGGAATTGGCGAAGAACCTCCATGTGCACAAGGGAAAGGACTACACCGGTGAAATTCACATCAGACATCTCTTGAACCAGACATCGGGGTTACCGGATGATTTCTGGCCGCTGGTCCCCAAGCTTCTAGCAGATCCGGATTTCTCTATAACTCCACAAGAAGCCGTTACCTGGGCAAAAAACCATTTACGACCTCGATTCCCACCCGGCACCGGGTATACATACACAGACACCAATTACCATATTTTGGGGTTGATTATTGAACATGTTACAGGGATGCCCTTTCATGAAGTGTTGAAAGAGTACATTTATGCACCTCTCATGATGAAGCACTCATCTATGCTTCAGTCTTCTGAGCCAATAGAAAAGTCTCCCTATCCAGTTGCAGGGTTTTACCATCGAGGGATCAAATTGAATGAGATGAAAGGATTTGCCGGTCTTGACTACGCCGGTGGGGGCGTGGTGGCGCCTACCGAAGACCTGTTGAAATTCATGAAAGCCCTGGTGAGCTATGCATTAGTGACACAGGATACCCTGGAAACCATGATGAACGACAAGGCGAAGTTTAGTGTAAACTTCGATTACGGATACGGGATTTGGCAATTGAAGCCCATACCCTTGTTGATTCCGAAAAAATTCGTTTCATGGGGGGTTTTGGGGTCAACGGGGGCTTTCATGTTTTACCACCCTGCCTTGGACGCGTATCTTATCGGGAATTTTAATGATTCCGCTTACGAGCGAAAGAGCGTCAGGTTTATGATGAAAATCATGAATGAGCTGTTCAGAGTTTGAAAGGCCGTGAATCGTGAGTCGTGAGTCGTGAGTAGTAAACCCTTCTTAAGTCTCACGGTCAACACCAGAACGTCACCCCGGACTTGATCCGGGGTCCAGGTGTAAGTTCGGGGGAGAAAAGAGGGCAGGAATGAGGGGAGAGAAGAGGGGAGAAGGGAGGAGGAACTGAAAGAAAATTAATCCCGTCATCCCCGCACGTATGAAACAGGTGTTTCCGCCAGTGAAATTGATTTTAACAACTACAAAAGCACCGGATTACCGATTTGTGGCCCAGAATGCGGGCCTCCGCTCAAAGGGCATTCCCCACTTCCCCAATTCCCCGCCTCATCTTCCCCGGCTTTTATTCGATTCACGGCCTTTAAAAGCATTGCCTGCCGCGTCGCTACGCTCCTCGCAGTGACGGGATGATAATTATTCTGAATTCTGACTTCTGACTTCTGAATCCTGTTTTCACTTTGCGAGCACCGCCGGTATGCGGTGCGTGGCAATCTATGTATTTATTCTGACTACTGACTCCTGAATACTGAATACTGGTTTCATGACTGCTTCGTCGGCACAAGACGCCTCCTCGCAGTGACGGGTTAAAAAAATCCTGAATCCTGACGCCTGACTTCTAATACTGTTTTAAAGCCACTGGATTCCAGCTCGTGACATGCCGGAATGACGAGATGTTATTCTGAATATTGAATACGGAATTCTGAATTCTGCCTTTTCATCCTTGAATAAAGCTCTATTGTTTCTCATCATACAGGCTGGTACACTGAAACCAAAAGACCAATAAAAAATGGTGGGCATGATGGAATACCAGCAATTGAATGTAAATAGAATCAGGGAAAAAGTAAGTGATATCAAAAGATCACTGGCTCATTTACGAGGGTATGCTGATCGGGAAGCCGAGGAGTTCATAAAAAATGAGGAGGCCGTTCTGGCTGCTTGGTATTCCTTTATCGTTGTTATCGAGGCATGCATCAATATTGCAAACCATTTATGTGCCCGTTTGTTGAATAGAGCCCCCGCAAACTATGCAGAAACATTTTTGTTTTTGGGACAGGGGTCTCTCATCAGTTCTGAGCTTGCGGAAAAGCTCGCCCAAATGGCAAGGTTCAGAAATGTACTCGTTCATGGATATGCCTTGATTGATGACCGGAGAATGCACAGGATAATACGGGAAGATCTTGACGATGTCAATGAATTTATCGGTGAGATAAAAAAAATTGCACTTGGTGAAAAGGAATGAAGGACAGGAGTAAAGACAATATCAACTCTCTAGGCTATCCAGGAGGGCATACAGGTAAAGTGCGCAGGTTTGCTCTTGGGGAGAAAGCAAAGGATGCTGTTATAGAAATGCTTTCCAGGGCAATCCAAGAGGTGGGGTGCATCCGGTTTTCATTTCTGCATGGTTCTTTTCTCCAGGACACAACGTTTCGTGATATCGATGTAGCGGTTTATTTCGATGAGAATATGGCAGAAGATGCAGTGCAAGATCTTTGTACCAAACTCAGCGTTCGATTAACTGCTAAAACTTCTTTCCCCGTCGACGTCAATTCATTGAATCACGCTTCACTTCCTTTTTGCTACGATGCCACCAAGGGGAGAGCTTTAACCTGGAATAACCAGGAGAATCTCTACCAGTACCGGGAAAAAATTTGGATTGAATATATGGATTTTTATCCTCTACTCCAGGAAAATCTCGCTGATTTGTTGGAATGATTCTGTATGCATGGAAAATTATTGAAACAAATAAGGGGGAGAAGCTGCCGTTACGGCTGCTTCTCCCCCTTATTTGTAAACTTCACATTCCGTTACTTTCTCAAAGATACCTCAACCTACCTTCAAGCTTGTGACAGGGTTTCTATAGTTTTTGCGACAAAGTCTATTGACACAACTGGATAGACGGTGAACTTCACATAGGGATCATACTTCATTGTATCTGCATAGACTTCCTCTTCAGTTCCCTCCATGATGGCATAACCTTTGAGATGGGACGAGAATTCTCCCCAATCTTTGAGTATGCCCTTTTCAAAATCATTCTTGACCATGTTCACAAGCATAGTATACCCACCCAGCCGCTCTTTGGGATCAACGGGTATTTTCGTCATGTCTATCTCCCACAGTAAGATACATTTCGCCATTTTTATTACCTCCCTGCTTTTCCAACCTTGAACAACCTTAACCTCATACGTAGAGATACGTTTTCATTTTTTATAAGCACCGCCTCCCTTTTCATGTGGCCTGAACACATCGGTT
>PWXL01000253.1 GCA_003561145.1 Candidatus Atribacteria bacterium | reverse complement strand
TCTCACTTCTCACTTTACATATCCTGCTTGATCGGAAAGGGCAGTTTTTCCCAGGAAGCGGCAAGGAGACCCGCCAGGTAACCGGTGAGCAAACCCGCAGGCACCGCCATTGGAAAGAGATACACAAGATACCAGAACACGCCGGTGGTTTGAATGTAGAGCGAGGCTAACAACACCTGTCCAAAGTTATGACATATCGCCCCTCCGACACTCGTAATAAGCAGAGAAAAACCCGCTTTTTTTAAAAAAGCCATGGCGGCAAGGCTTGCGAGCGCTCCTCCGAGAGAGAGAAAGAAACCGATATGAAACAGGTTTCCACCCAAAAGTCCCCCCAGGCCGACGCGCAGGATAGCCACAAGCAATGCCTTTTTCCAATCCCACAAGATCAATGCGACCAGGGTGACGATATTGGCGAATCCCAGGCGGGCTCCGGGAAATAAATAAAGAAAGCGCAGGGGTAACATATCTTCCACCAGGTGAAGTACCGCTCCCAGGGAGGTTAAAAGAGCGATTGTTACCAATATTCTCGGAGACTTATGATCCATGTCGAAGCTTTCACCTCAGAAAAGAATTATTCGCTCCGGCCTTTCGGTTGTTGTTATTGTACCTCTCTGTCAATAAACGGAAAAGACTAGGGTGCGTCTCTTTTTGTTGATTGGAACAGTAGAGAAGGAACGTGGAATGTTATTGTGGGCGGACAGACCGTGAGCATTGCCAGAATTCGGCTTCTTGACAAGCTGAAAAAGATTCTTTATGGTATTGGGCATGCTAAAATCCTTGCGGGGGGCATTCGGATGGAACGGAAAAGAAATGATACACACATCATACTTACTAGCGAAGGGTACAAAAAACTTGACGAAGAACTGAAACACCTCAAGACTATCAAGAGAAAGGAAGTAGCTGAAAGAATCAACCAGGCACTTGAGTTTGGAGACCTCTCAGAAAACGCTGAATACGAAGAAGCAAAAAACGAGCAGGCATTTATTGAAGGCCGTATCCTGGTCTTGGAGGAGAAATTACGCAAAGCGGTCATCTTAAACGATGAAGAGGCCGATTCTGAGAGAATTCACCTCGGCGTAAAGGTGCTCCTCGAAAACTTGGGAAGCGGTAAAAAAGTTGAATACTCGATCGTCGATTCCGTTGAAGCAAACCCGTCCGCTTACAAAATTTCTTTCGAGTCGCCTTTGGCTCAGGCGCTTTTAGGAAAGCGCAGAGACGAGGAGGTTGAACTCAAGGTGCCGGCCGGTATGGTGCGTTACAAGGTGGTGGATATTCGCAAGAAAGAGGAGGAGGCCACTCATTGACAGACCTCACGCACCTGCCGGGGGGGGAGAGTGAGGAGAAGCTTGCCAGGATTCATTCTTTTCAAAAGAAGGGAAAAGATCCCTATAATTCTTCTTTTAGGCCCACTCATTCCATAATTGATTTGGTGAAGAGAGAAGGAGATATAGTAGAGAATGAGATAAAAGTCGCGGTGGCGGGGAGGATAATGGCCCTTCGCCGGCATGGGAAAGCCGGCTTTGCTGATCTTCAGGACCGTACAGCACGTATCCAGGTGTATATGAAAAAGGATGTTTTAGGTGATGAGGTTTTTGGCCTTTTTAAGGAAATTGACGTTGGTGACCTTGTAGGAGTTGAGGGCAAAGTATTCCGTACCCGAGCCGGCGAGCTCACAGTAGCTGCAGAACGATTAGACCTTCTCTCGCTTTGCCTCACCCCCCTGCCTGAAAAGTGGCATGGATTGAAGGACGTCGAAGTACGCTATCGCAAGCGCTATCTCGACCTCATAATGAATGAACGGGCACGGTCCATTTTTGTATTGCGTTCCCGAGTCCTCAAGACCATGCGTGATTACCTCGAGGAACGGAATTTTCTTGAAGTGGAAACTCCAATGATGCAGGTCATACCAGGAGGTGCGCTCGCTCGACCCTTCAAAACATTTCATAATGCCTTGGGAATGGAACTGTTTCTGCGCGTTGCCCCCGAGCTTTTTCTGAAACGGCTTATCGTGGGCGGAATGGAACGGGTGTATGAAATAAACCGTAGTTTCCGTAACGAAGGAATTTCTGTCCGTCATAACCCCGAATTCACCATGCTCGAACTCTACCAGGCATATGGTAATTATTTGACGATGATGGATTTGTGCGAGGATATGCTGTGTAAGGTTATACAAAATACCACCGGTGGAATGACATTTTCTTACCAGGGAATGACAGTCAATTGCTCTTCCCCCTGGCGTAGAATAAGCTTACGGGAAGAGATTGCCGATGCTGTCGGAATTGATATCTTTAGTGATTCTCATATTTCTCTGATAGAGAAGGCCCGAGTAGCCGGTATTCCTTGTGCTGATGATTGGAATAGGGGGAAAGTCATCAACGAGTTGCTGGAAAAGTTTATTCAACCACATTTGGTCAATCCCACCTTTGTGATGGAATATCCTGTCGATATATCACCTCTTGCTCGAGCCACAAAAAAACATCCGGGGATAGCGGAACGCTTCGAATTGTTCATAGGTAAGGAAGAAATAGGGAATGCGTATAGCGAGTTAAACGATCCTGTTGAACAAAAAAGCCGTTTTATCGAACAGTTCAAAATGAGGGAAACGGGTGACGAAGAAGCTCACCTTGTTGACGAAGATTACATCGAAGCCCTGGAATATGGAATGCCGCCCACGGGAGGACTTGGCATCGGTATAGACAGGCTCATCATGTTGCTTACCGATTCCCCCTCCATACGTGAGGTTATATTGTTTCCTGTGTTGCGTCCGCGTATGGATTGACACAGGCTCGGTTTCCGTTATAATAATGTCAGTAAAGGTCAAAACCGAGAAGGTGAGTGCCATGTTTTCTCTCTGTGATTCAATAGAAAAATACCTGGTTAAGCTTATTGAAAGTTCACCGAACAGTGCCATTGTCATTCAGCGGGGCAGAATCGCACAGGAATTTGATTGTGCGCCTTCTCAGATCAATTATGTTTTAACGACTCGCTTTAACGTCTTCAGGGGTTTTATCGTAGAAAGTAGAAGGGGTGGGAGCGGATATGTCAAGATAATACGTATACCCATTGATAGGCTTGAACCGGTAGTGTCCTACCTTGAGAAAGCGGTTTCCGGGATCAAGGAGGCAGATGTAGAGGGAATAGTGAATTGGCTGGCAAGAGAAGGCTTTATTACTAATCGTGAAGCCCGGTTGATGAAGGCGGCAATGGTTACAGCTTTGAACAATATTCAGAGTTCTGTTAATCAACAGGATCATTCACAGACACACCTCATCAGGTCGAGTATTTTAAAGGAGATGTTGATGCAAGTCTTGAGGATGGACTTTCTCGAATAGGACCGGCATACAGTACTTTTTTATTCGGCCGGGAAAATGACATTTTGAGGAACCACACGTGCAAGACCCCTTTTTAGGTAGAAAAAATAAAAGAATAGATCGCTTCCGCTGCGGTTTTTGCCAAACGACATTCGCTGATGTCTGGGAAAACCGTTTTCTGGGATGTCCCTGTTGTTACACTTCTTTTATTGAAAAGGTGAAATCCATACTGAACTCTTCACAGAAAGGAACTGTTCATAAAGGAAAGTTCCCGTTACGATGGTCAAGAAAAAAAATTTTAGAAAACGACTTACAGAAAGTCCGTAAAAATTATCAACAGTGTCTTGCCGATCAAAACTATGAAATGGCTGAACAATTGAGGAAGAAGATGGAAAGGATTCAGGAGGCCCTGTTCCAATGAGTTCCTGGCTTATACGCAAAATTATTGGAAAGAAGACCGATTCCATCGCTGTTTCTTCCGAGGTGGTTCTTCACCGCTGCCTGGAAAATGTCCCGTTTCCTTCTCACGCTTCTTCAATATGGCAGGAAGAAACTCTGAAACGGATGAAGGACGTGCACAGCAGGTTACTCGCCAGGCGGGGATACCGTTTTATAGATATTGATCATATCACATGGTCTTTCGTTGAGAGACTGGTTCCTGAAGGGTTGATTTCGGAAAGGCTGTTCAGGGAAAAGTTACGTGCTTCCCTCATACTCAGGCGAGAGCAGGGAATCCTCATAAACGATCAAGACCATTTTAAGATATTTGCCTGTTTACCGGGGCTGCGCATTGACCAGGCGTACTGGCGGGTAAACCTTTTGGATGATATCGTGGAGAAGCATATGCAATATGCTTTCCAACCCGATCTCGGTTACCTGACAGCTGACCCGCTGGACTGCGGGACAGGCATGCGGGTGGGTATCCGCATACACCTGCCCGCCCTTTCTTTTCTTTACGGAGAATCGGCTTTATTGCAGCTTTTCCAGGATAAGGGGTATTTTATTGAAAAAAACTCTGTAGATCCAGGAATCCGGGGGCACGTTTTTTATATTACCAATCGCTTCACTCTCGGGGTGACAGAACGTTCTCTTCTCGATAGTTTAAAAAATTTGGGGCGCGGTTTACTGAAATGGGAGCGCCAGGTGCGTAATTCGCTGGTTCAATCCCTTGACCGACGACGTAAACTGGAAGAGAATATCATTGAAGGATATAAAAAAATATTGGAAAAAGACGATTATTCACGCAAGGACATACTAGGTTTACTTTCCCTGTGGGCGCTTGCATGGCAAGAGGGAATATTCACCCATCGCCAAGGTTTGAATATTATAGATTTACGGCACCTCATAAGGAGAGTATCGGTTCGCAACCGCCCTCTCGGGACCGAGTGCGTAAAAATAATGAACTTCTTAGGAGTTGTTTCTGGGGAGGAGTCATGTAATGTTTGAACGTTATACCGAAAGAGCACGGAAAGTAATAATACTCGCGCAGGACGAGGCTGTTCGTCTCAAGCATAATTACATCGGCACCGAGCATCTGCTCTTGGGTTTGCTGCGTGAAAGGGAAGGCATTGCAGCCAAAATACTCGATAGCCTTGATGTGACAGTCGAAACAGTCCGGAATGAGCTTGAAGGGTATATAGAGCATAATGAATACCAGGGAACGGCGGAAGTAGCCTTCACCTCACGGGCAAAAAGGGTGTTGGAGCTCGCTTTGGACGAAACCCGCAGGCTGGGCCATAATTACGTGGGAACCGAGCACATTCTTTTAGGAATATTACGTGAAGGTCAGGGCGTAGGTGCCCAGATTCTCAGGCGTTTGGGAATTGACCTTGAAACAGTACGGATGAGACTTTCCCAAATTTTGAACGAAAGTGCTCAAAACGATCAATCCTCTGCAAGTTCGCCCTCGAAAAAAGAAAGCCGGACACCAATACTTGACGAGTTCAGCCGTGACCTGACCTTTCTTTGCCGGAAGGGCAAACTTGATCCCGTCATCGGACGTGAAAAGGAAATCGAAAGAGTTATTCAGATTCTCAGCCGCAGGACCAAGAATAACCCGGTGCTTATAGGAGAACCGGGTGTTGGCAAAACCGCTATCGTAGAGGGGTTAGCACAAGAAATAGTGAGTGGCGAAGTGCACGAAATCCTGAAAGGAAAAAGGGTGGTCAGCATTGATTTGGCCGCGATCGTCGCTGGTACCAAGTACCGTGGTGAATTTGAAAAGCGTTTAAAAAAGATTATCTCTGAGATTGTACAATCAAAGGAAATTATTCTTTTTATTGATGAGGTGCACACACTGGTGGGGGCGGGAGCCGCAGAAGGGGCTATTGACGCGGCAAACATTTTAAAGCCTGCCCTGGCCCGTGGCGAGCTGCAAGCCATTGGCGCCACCACCATAACCGAGTACCGAAAGTATATAGAGAAAGATTCTGCTTTAGAGCGGCGTTTTCAACCGGTTTTCGTGGATGAACCTGAAGTGCCGATTGCCATTGAAATCCTGAAAGGAATAAAGGAAGGATACGAAGAGCACCACCGAGTAGAAATAACCGATGACGCACTCATAGCGGCTGCAAAGCTGTCTCAGCGCTACATCTCGGATCGCTACCTCCCGGATAAGGCCATCGATGTGATGGATGAGGCTTCAAGTAAAGTACGGCTCCGGGCAACGGTTTTGCCTAAAGAGCTCAAAGAGCTCGAAGAAGAAATTGAAAATATCCGTGAAAATAAGGAAATTTCGGTGAAGCAGCAGGATTTCGAAGAAGCAGCCAGGCTGCGGGACCTGGAAGACCAGAACCGGAGGCTCTATAAAGACAGGCGTAAAGAATGGTTGCAGGAAGTTGACATGATGCGCCCGTTGGTCACCGAAGAAGACATGGCGACGGTTGTTGCCAACTGGACAGGCATTCCCGTATCCCGATTGGCTATGGAAGAAAAGGAACGGCTTGTTCACATGGAAGATGAAATTCACAAGCGCCTGGTTGGCCAAGACGAACCTATTCAAGCGATCAGCCGCGCTATAAGGCGCTCAAAAGCCGGCCTGAAAGATCCCCGCCGGCCGATGGGGTCATTTATTTTTCTCGGACCCTCAGGAGTCGGTAAAACCGAACTCGCCAAGGCTTTGGCCGAGTTTCTTTTCGGCAAAGAAGATGCCCTGATCACGCTTGATATGTCCGAATACATGGAGAAGTTTAATGTATCCCGGTTGGTGGGTTCTCCTCCCGGCTACGTTGGTTATGATGAAGGAGGGCAACTGACTGAAAAAATACGTCGCAGGCCGTATTCTGTTGTTCTGTTTGACGAAATCGAGAAGGCGAGCCCCGAAATATTCAATGTATTGCTACAGATCCTTGAGGAAGGACGCTTGACAGATGCCCAGGGTCGGGTAGTGGACTTTAAAAATACCATTATCATAATGACCTCGAACCTGGGTGCGCGTACTATTACATCCCAAACATCAATTGGTTTTGGAGAGAAGAGGGATGGCAGCGTTCCGTACAAGGAAATCAAGCACAATGTGATGGAAGAAGTCAAGCGCGCATTTACCCCTGAATTCCTGAATCGCGTAGATGAGACTATTGTGTTCAAGCCCTTGCAAAAGGAAGAAATCGAAGCAATCGTGGAGCTCCTGATGAAAGAAACTTGTGCCAGGTTAAGAGATCAAGAAATGGAAATCGAACTCACTCCCGAGGCACGAAGTTTTATTGCCCGAGAGGGATATGATCCAAACTTTGGAGCGAGACCGTTGCGTCGAGCCATACAACGGTTGGTAGAAGACCCGGTTTCTGACCGTATTTTGAAAGGTACATTCCGTCCCGGTGACCGTATCCTGGTTGGAATGGGAGAAAGCGACACGCTCAGTTTTAACCGTGTTGTTTCTATGGAGCTTTCGTCCGAAGAACCTGTTCGAATGAAATGATGTGTTGAGGTACATACAGGCAAGCGTAACCAGGTAGCCGGGTCCACCCGGACCCGGCTTTTTTGTGCATATAATGAGGCGGAGAAACAAAGAGGCGAAGTAATGGTGAAAACTGTACATGTGTGCAAAAATTGCGGGCATACAACTCCCAGCTGGATGGGACGCTGTCCACAATGCGGTGAATGGAATACATTTACCGAGCAAAGCCTTTCTTCTCCTAAAAAAGGTCAAACCTCTTCCAAACCCCGGATACAGGCAGTGAGCCTGAGCGACATAGCGGAGAAAGATCTCGTAACAGACTGTCGAATAGCTACCGGTTTTACTGAAATTGACAGGGTTCTTGGAGGAGGGGTGGTTGAAGGTTCACTCACCCTGTTAAGCGGCGACCCTGGAATCGGTAAATCCACTCTTCTCCTCGAATTGGCAGCCGGGATTGCCCGCTCCGGAGCCCGTGTTCTCTATGTCAGCAGCGAAGAATCCTTAAACCAATTATACATCCGTATCCAGAGGCTGGAAGTAAACAAGAGACCGAACCTCTATCTTTTAGCCACCGACAGCTATGATGACATAATACACGCAGTTGATGAAATATCTCCCCGTCTCGTAGTGGTGGACTCCATACAGAACGTAGCCCTGGAAGATTTAGGTTTTCTTCCCGGCAGCATAGCTCTTCTACGTGGTTTAAGTGTGCGTTTTATGGAAGTGGCGAAGCGGCGGAACATCGCTTTTTTTCTGGTTGGTCATGTGACCAAGGAAGGAGTGGTTGCAGGCCCCCGTACGCTTGAACACCTGGTGGACGTTGTTATGTATTTGGAGGGAGAACCTCAGAAACCTTTGCGTGTTTTGAGAGGAGTAAAAAACCGTTTTGGCTCTACCCAGGAGGTAGGATTACTGGAGATGAGGGAAAGCGGATTAGTTGAATTAGCTGATCCATCCCAGTTTTTTGTAACTGAAAATCCTGGTGGAGACAGCGGAACGGCCCGTACTGTCTTGGCAGAGGGAAAACGAGCCCTGGTCATAGAGATACAGTCTTTGGTAAATCCTACTTCACTTGAGATACCGAGGCGGATAAGCCTGGGTATAGATTTTAACCGCTTACAACTGTTAGTAGCCGTATTGGAGAAACGTTCCCGTGTCCGATTCAGCCGGCAGGATATTTATCTGAATATTGTAGGAGGTATGCGGATCAATGAAACGGTTACCGATCTGGCTGTATGTTTCAGCCTGGCTTCTTCCCGCCTGGAGAAAAGGATGGATCCCAAATCTGTGTACCTGGGAGAGGTGGGCTTGAACGGAGAGATACGCGCGGGATACATGTTTGACTCGCGTATTTCTGAGGCCGCTCGCAGCGGAGCAACCCGTGTAGTCTTGTCCGATTACCACCAAAAAAATCATTATTCCTCTTTCATGCCACAGATTGAGATAGTTGGATACAAAAATCTCACCGAAGCCCTTTTGGGAGAAGGCATACTGTAAGGATTAAGTGATATAATTCAATATAAGATGAGAAAGAAGAGGTGAGAAGTAAGAAATAATTGTCTCGGCCTACTATTCAGGACTCACTACTCACAACATGTACGGGGGGAGGTATACTTTTTCATATTTATAAAAATGGAGGGGCCGCATGAATCAGGGAATCTACAGTGAAACAATGGAAAAGGGGGTGTACCATGACCAGAGCTCATTATGGATGGGCTTTTTTTGTTTTTATAATTGCATTCTTAATAAGCTACCTTATTTTTTTTCACACCGTTTCTTCTTTCAACACAAGAATTTGGATGATAATATTTATCATTAGTGTAGGTGCAGGAGTTGTTTCTTTCCTGGCGGAACGATTCGGAGGGATTGCTTTTTCAGAAAAGATAGGTGCATGTCTGGGAGTTTTCAAGCGTATGTCTGCTGTTGATATTCTGGTGGGATTGGGTGGACTTATCATTGGATTGGTGGTCGGAGTATTGGTAAGTTATCCCATGTCATTCTGGCGCATACAAAATCCCTCGATTCCCATGGTGGTCACCCTGGTGAGCGGAGGTTTGGGCTTTTCTGTTTTTATGGCGCGGAGAGAGGATATCGTCGCTCTTTTTACAGGGGTTCCCAAAATGAAATTGTTGCGTGGCCAAAAGGGAGGTAATAAGATTTTGGACACCAGTGCTATTGTGGATGGCAGGATCGCCGATATCTGTAAAACCGGATTTGTGGAAGGAGATATGATTGTACCCCGGTTTGTTTTGAAAGAATTGCAGCAGGTAGCTGACTCGCAAGATCCCCTGAAAAGAAGCAGGGGCAGGCGCGGGCTTGACATCTTGAATAAAATGAGAAAGGAAAAAAGAGTTGCTATAAGAATTATTGACCGCGATTTTTCTGATATACGTGATGTTGATGCCAAGCTGATTAAGCTGGGGATGGTGCTTGGAGGGAAGGTAATCACCAACGATTTTAACCTGAATAAAATCGCCGAACTTGAAGGAGTGGAAGTTCTTAATATCAATGATCTGGCTAACGCGTTAAAGCCATATGTTCTCCCTGGAGAGGAACTCAGAATACAGATAATCAGGGAAGGAAAGGAGTCCGACCAGGGAGTCGGATACCTCGATGATGGAACCATGGTGGTGATTGAGGGAGGGAAAAGACATATTAATAATACTATTGACACCGTGGTGACCAGTGTGCTGCAAACGCCCGCCGGCAGGATGATATTTGCCCGACCGCGGGGAAAACATGTCACTGGGTGAGGTGAAGATTTGTATCATGCCGTCATTGTCGCTGCGGGAACAGGGGATAGAATGGATTCGTTGGTTCCCAAGCAGTATCTGCCTGTGTTGGGCAAGCCTGTATTAGCTCATACAATCGGGGTTTTCCAGCGTGCCACATTTATTCAGAGAATTGTTGTAGTTATCAATCCGCATCATTTGAATATTTTCCGTGAAACTATTGTATCAGGTTCGGATGCAGGAACGAAAATACTGTGGGTATATGGAGGCGACACCCGGCAAGAATCGGTGTTGGCGGGAGTTGCTGCACTCGAGAAATATTCGGAGGAATATGTGCTCATCCACGATGGGGTCCGGATGTTAGTAAACCAGGACATTCTGAAACGTTGTGCAGCCGCAGCACGTGAACATGAAGCCGCTTGTTGTGCAATTCCTTGTGTTGATACGTTAAAGATAACCACCAATGGGAAAAAAATAGACCATTCAGTTGACAGAAACCGTGTTTGGAGGGCACAAACTCCGCAGGCTTTCCGTGTTTCCTTGATATTAGGGGCATTGAGGAGGGCCGAAGAAGAGGGTTTTCAAGGGACGGATGATGCTTCACTCGTTGAAAGAATCGGACACCCCGTTGTACTGGTGCCCGGGTCTGAGGATAATTTTAAAATTACCACTCCTCGTGATTTTATTCGAGCTGAGGAACGGGTTCGTTGGATGAACTCCTGAGAGATATACGCAGTGGTATCGGTTACGATATCCATCCCTTAGGGAAAGGGCGGAAACTTATACTCGGGGGAGTGGAAATACCGCACAAGAAGGGATTGATAGGGCACTCAGACGGTGATGTGCTTTCACACGCTGTTATGGATAGTCTTTTGGGCGCCGCAGCGCTCGGAGACATAGGATGCTGGTTTCCAGATAACGAACCTGCTTTCGAAGGAGTACGAAGTGCAGACCTTTTGCGTAGGGTATACCAGATACTCCTGGAAAAGGGATGGCGCATCAGCAACATTGATGTGACAGTGATTGCAGAAGTACCGAAAATATCGCCCTTCCGGGAAAAGATACGTACATCACTGGGGGAAGCCGTGAAACTTCCCCTGGATCGAGTGAATATCAAGGCAACCACACATGAAAAAATGGGAAGCTTGGGAAGGGGTGAAGGCATAGCATGCGTTGCGGTCAGTTTGGTGTTCCCAGTATCTTGAAGACGGCATTCTTTGCAAGTATAGTTCTTCTCGCTTTTCTCGGTACAGTGTATGCAGGCCCGGTGGTAACCTGTAATGAACATTCTGGCGGAGTCGTTGAAATATCTTTGGGAGAAAGGTTATTGCTGAGATTGAGGGATGCCGGGCCCTATCCCTGTGTTACCCAGAGGGCCAAGGATATCTGTGCAAGGCTGGAAAGCCTTTTTACAAATCCTCCTGCGAATCCTGTCACATTTTCTGTTTCAAAAGAAAATGGATACGTTACGGCTCATTGCAGCGGCTACAAGGTATTTTCCGTATACCCCGAAGATGCCCTATCCAACAACTCTAATCTTTTCGAGCTGGCTCTTTTCTGGCTCAATAGGGTCCAGATGGAGTTTTACCAGTTACGTGGTTCATACCAGGACCGTGTAATACACAAGTTGGAGGGAGAAGCTTCCTGGTACGGATATAAATTCGAGGGAAACTTGACCGCGTGTGGTGAAGTTTACGATCCGTATGCGTTTACAGCGGCTCATCGCTCTCTTCTTCCGGGAACACTGGTGGTGGTGAGTAACCCCGACAACGGAAAAAAAGTGGTTGTGCGGATAAATGATTATGGACCGCACAAAAGGGGCCGTGAAATCGATCTCTCCCTGGCTGCCGCGAAAGCCATTGACAGCAAGGAAGAAGGAGTGGCTACGGTAGTGATTGAAGTTATAGAGTAGAGTATTTCATCTGTATACACTCTACGGGGATTGCATGGAAAGCAGGAAAAATTGTGAATGTTCGATTGCATAACACTCTTACTCGCTCTACAGAGCCTTTTCAGCCCCTGCAAAAAGGTCAGGTTCTTTTTTATGTTTGTGGTCCAACTGTCTATGATTATATACACATCGGCAATGCACGGGTATTTGTTATTTTTGACTCACTGAGAAGATTTCTTGAACGGTGTGGATTCAGAGTTATCTATATCCAAAATTTTACCGATATAGACGATAAAATTATCAACCGGGCACGGGAGAAAGGAGTGGATCCAAGAGAACTCGCTGAAGAGTATATTGCCGAATACTGGGAAGACGCGGACCGATTGGGTGTAAGAAGAGCAACACATCACCCCCGTGCTACCGAAAATGTAGAAAATATAATCGGACTCATTCGAGTGCTTGAAGAGAAGGGCTTTACTTACCAGGTGCACGGGGACGTGTTGTTTGATGTTTCTCGTTTTCCTGCGTATGGAAAATTATCAGGAAAAAAGGTTGATGAACTCATTGAAGGTGCGAGGGTAGAATCCCGCTACAAAAAACGAAGTGGAGCTGATTTTGTTTTATGGAAGTCAGCAAAACCTGGTGAACCGCGCTGGGAGAGTCCGTGGGGTCCAGGACGGCCTGGCTGGCATATAGAATGTTCCGCGATGGTTCTCCGCTACCTCGGGCACACCATTGATATCCACGCCGGTGGCACTGACCTTACATTTCCTCATCATGAGAATGAAATTGTTCAAAGTGAAGCGGCCACTGATCATCCTTTTGCTCGATACTGGCTTCACAACGGGTACCTGAACATTGGAGAGGAAAAGATGTCAAAATCTTTGGGAAACATTGTTACAGTGCGGGAGATGCTGAAACAATACCACCCGAGGGTTCTCCGTTTGGTTCTTTTTTCCACCCATTACCGCAAGCCCTTACATTTGGATGATGAAGTGCTTTCCTCCGCCGAGCGATATTTTGAGAGGATGAAGAATTTTTTACGCAATCTTTCATTTATTGAGGAAAAGGTACAACAGGCTCCCCTGTGCGAAGGAAAGGAACAGGAGGCACAATTCAGCGAAAATATCAAAAAATGCAGGGAGCGTTTTACCGAGGCCCTGGCAGAAGATTTCAATACCGCGCAAGCACTTGGAGTGGTAAGCGAATTTTTTCGGACCATGAACCGCTTTCTTCAACCCGAACGAGGCAGATGGAGTCGGGATACCACGGCCGGGATAAGGGAGTTCCTGGAAGAGGTGGAGGAGGTGTTGGGGATTGTTCCTGCAGAAGAGATGAGTGTCGAAGACCGCCTGGTACAGGAATTGGTAGAAAAAAGACAGGAAGCCCGTGCAAAGAAAGAGTGGGAAACAGCTGATACATTACGCGAAGAAATCCACAATTTAGGATATGTTGTAGAAGATACGCCGCTTGGGCCGCGCTGGTTTCGTACAGAGGTGGAATCCGCCGGAGATTTCTCAGTTCCATGATATTCCCGGATGAATATGCTTTCAGGATATGGCCGGCTCTATGAAGAGGAAAAAAAGGGGGAAGGATGAAGAGTGTTTCATATGGGGCCGCCACGCGGTACTTGCAGCCTTGCGTTCACACAAGCGCCCGGTATATACGGTACTTCTCATGGAGGGCAGCGGAGGAAAAGCAATAGAGGAAATCCGGCGGGAAGCTGTTCGTAGGTCCATAATGATCGAGGTGTGTCCCCGGGAGCTGATTGAAAGCCGGGTGGGCAAGAACGTTGTACACCAGGGTACTGTGCTGAGGTGTGGACCATTGCCTGCGAGAGGGTGGAAGGAAGTTTTGTCACATGTACGTGAAAAAAAAGAAGCAGTGGTTGTCTTTACGGACAGACTGGAAGATCCCCGTAACCTGGGGTCCTTGATTCGGACAGCCAGGGCTTTCGGGGTTGAAACAGTGGTGGCGAGCAAGGCACGAAGTGTACCGATTGATTCACATGTGATAAAGGCCTCCACGGGTGAGGCAGAAAACATAGAACTTCTCCAGGTGAATAACTTTGCTGGAGTTGTGAAAGCCTTTCAAGAAGCAGGTTTCTGGATGATAGGGCTCGAAGCTTCGGGGAGAACACCTTTATGGGATCTAGACCTGTCGATGCCGTTTATCGGTTTTGTTGTGGGCGGAGAAGGCTCTGGTGTCCGCAAGAGGATCTTACAGATGGTGGATTATACAGCACGTATTCCCATGCAGCACGGAGTAACTTCATTCAATGTTGCAACAGCCTTGGGAATGGGTTTATATGAATGGAAAAGACAAAAAGCAAGGAGACAGTAAGCATTGCAAGTCGGTGAAGTGTTTGAAGCTCGAGCGGTCGATTTTGCCTTACCGGAGTGTGTCGCAGTATTCCGCCGAGAGGGTAAAATTGTTTTTGTCCCGCAGGTAGCCCCTGGTGAACACTGTCGAGTTCTTATAAAAGGACGGAAAAGATCATTTTTTCTGGGTGAACCACTGCAAATATTGGAACATTCACTCTTTCGGGTACCTCCGCCCTGCCCTCATTTTATGCAGGGATGTGGCGGTTGCAGTCTGCAATATTTGGAATATGGAGAACAAGTCCGTATAAAAGAAAAACATGCACAACAGGTGCTGAGCCGATTGGGTGGGGAAGACTGCAAAAAAGTACATATTGAACATATGGCTCCTTCTCCCCGGTCATATGAATACCGCAACAAGATGGAGTTTAACTTCGGAGACAAGGAAGGTTCCCTTGTGTTGGGTCTGCGCCCGAAAAACCGCTGGTGGGACCTGGTAGATATATCTTCCTGTTTCTTGATGAAACAAGAGCTCGTCAGTAAACTGTTGAATTTTTTCCGGCGTTGGGGAAGAGAAGCCTCTCTTTCCGGATATGACCCGAAACGCAAGGAGGGGCTGCTTCGTAATCTTCTGATTCGTTACTCTGAAAGTGAAAACGCTGTAATGATAGGTGTAGGCTCTACTCAGCAATCTCTTCCGGATGAGGAAGGAATGCTCCACTCTCTGCGCCGCATCGAACCGCGATTGACCGGGCTGGTCATTATTCAAAATCGTTCTCCCGCCGGTGCCTTATTGTTTGAGAAAACCCGTACTATATGGGGGAATGACTATTTTTTTGAGAATGTTGGGAATATACGGTATACAGTGTCTCTATCCAGTTTCTTCCAGGTAAATACAGCGGCGAATCAACTGGTGTATGAAAAAGCCATGGAATTGGCTTCTCCTTTACCCCATGAACAGCTATTGGATTTGTATAGTGGAAGCGGAGGTATCGGGTTATACATGGCCTCCTCTGTGAAGCAGGTTGTTGGGGTTGAGGAGAATCTGGATGGATTGAAAGATGCTCGCGCCAATGCAATATCTAACGGCATCGATAATTATACCGCCATAGAGGAAAAGGTAGAAAAATACCTCGCTCATCCCCCCTCGAAAAAATTTTCTTTGGTCACTGTGGATCCTCCGCGTGCTGGTCTGAATACCAAGGTTATCCGGCGCCTTGCAAGGCTTCACCCTGAGAAAGTGGTATATATTTCCTGTAATGTAGGTTCCCTGGCCAGAGACCTGCAGGATTTCCGTGCTCATGGGTATCGTATGAGTCATATTTCCTTTGTCGATCTTTTTCCACAGACGCCACACTTCGAAGCTGTAGCCCTTCTTACCCCAAGCGATACATTGAAAGGTTAGATATACACGAATCCGGGCTTGCAAAAAAGGATACCGACCGATACAGTAATACAGATAACAGGAAGCGAATGCCTGGCTATACGGGTTGATTTCCCGGTAGCCGGAATGAAACAGGAGGCCGACATGATGAGAATAGTTTTAACCAGCTTTAAAAGGAAAGGTAATCCATTGAGCCGTGGTGAGGAGCAGGCGATCTTGCAGAAAATTATTGATCTTCTTTATGTAGAAGGGCTGGAGTTTGACCTAAAAATCGAAGAGATCGAATCAGGTGATTCATAACTTCCTGGATACTTTTTTATACCGGTTTTGAAGAAAGCTTGGGAACCCCACTTTCTCACTGTCGGAGACCAAATGATTGGGGGTTCGAGCCAGGAGGGCGGGATAGAACAGGTGCTCGTACCTAAGGGGAGAGTGTATGATGAACTCGAGAGAAAGAGTTATTACGGCACTGAACCATGAGGAGCCCGACAGGGTACCGCTGAGTGCAAGTTTCGTACCGGAATTTGCCCAGATATTGCGCAAACATTTAGGACTTCACCACCATCCCTTCAATCCTCACGGGGGCGTCGTTCATGACCTTGAAGAGGCACTGGATCTCGACTTAATACAATATGCAGTAGGGATAGCGAACTCCTATTACGCTTCAATTGAGGAAAAATATACTTGCGAATGGGGCATAATCTGGCGACAGGTAGCTTACGGGACACCGTTCGGAACCGGCAGTTACACCGAGATAGTCCACCATCCCCTGGCCGATGACGAAGCCCTGATGCATTATATACCACCTGATCCCCATCGGGATGAATTGTA
>PWXL01000117.1 GCA_003561145.1 Candidatus Atribacteria bacterium | reverse complement strand
GGTTACAGGCCGTACCAGGGTAAGCTCTATTCCCCTTTTTTGAGCTTCCCGTACCACCGACTTGAGGATCCGTCCCACGGTGCCGTAACCCACCAGCAACAGCTCAGGCTCGCCGGAACCAAAGCTTTCATAGAGAATTTCAGAACGTTCCATCTCCGAGTATTTCTCAGCGAGATGAAGATTCAGTTTCTCAAGCTCTCTTGGATCAAGTGCGAAACAGAGAATGATACGCCGCTCCCTGTTTCCTTTGCCTGTAATTGCCCATTCCCCTTTTGAAACCGCTGGATAACCGGGATTACGGAAGCTTACCGGTTCCATCATTTGCCCCAGCATTCCGTCTCCCAGGATCTCAACGGGGTTACGGTATTTATCCGCCAGGTAAAAAGCCAAAAAAGTTAGATCGGCAAGTTCCTGTACGCTGGACGGGGCAAGCACGAGCACCCTGTAGTCCCCATGACCACCGCCCTTCACCGCTTGAAAATAATCTGCTTGAGAGGGTTGTATATTGCCCAGCCCAGGTCCTCCGCGGCTGATATTGACCAACACGCAGGGGAGCTCTGCAGAACAGAGGTAGGAAATGCCCTCCTGTTTGAGACTGAAACCCGGTCCGGAAGAGGAAGTCATTACTCTCTTACCGGACGCTGCCGCCCCGTACACCATGTAAATGGCTCCGATTTCACTTTCCGCCTGTAAAAATACTCCTCCTGCTTCAGGGAGCCGGCGGGACAGGTATTCGCTTATCTCGGTTTGCGGAGTTATAGGATACCCGAAGTACATGGTACACCCCGCTTGAACTGCGGCTTCCGCTACCGCGTCATTGCCTTTCATCAAGATTTTTTGCATGTTTTCTCCTCCCGATAGACAGATAGAGCTACATCGGGACACACTATCGCGCATAATCCGCAACCAGTGCATTCCTCGGCCCTGGCCACATATACGGGATAGTACCCATGAGTATTAAAACTGCTGGAGATTTTCAGTATTCCTCGTGGACAGGTGGAAACACACAGGCCACACCCCTTGCAAAATTCTGCATTGATGAGCACTTTGTTCACATCCATCGTCCCCTTGTATAACGGTCTCCCCTTTCGGGGGTGACAGGCCGTATCCGCCATGGTTCATGTCTCTATGTATGATCTACCCGTGACGCTTCTTCCAGGACCCCTGAGCAGCTGTATGTATTAATTTTTCGGCATATTGAAGCGCCGGTGTCTGCCGCTCCTCGTCTCCCAGCATTCTGGCCAGTTCCTCAACCCGTTCCGCCTTTTCAGAAAGCGAAAAAACCTCCGCCCAGGTATGTTCCTCTTCAAACCTTTTATCCACCCGCAGGTGATGGTCGGCAAAACAGGCTATCTGGGGTAAATGCGTGATACAGACCACCTGCTGTTCCCTGGAAAGACGTTTGAGCCTTTCTCCAACCCAGAAGGCGGTTTTTCCGCCGATTCCCTGATCGATTTCATCAAATATAATGGTTCCCACTCCACTTTCAACCCTGGCTATGGATTTCATTCCCAGGATGATTCTCGAAAGCTCTCCGCCAGAGGCTGCTTCCATTACGGGAGCAGGGGGTTCGCCGGGGTTGAGTGAAATGAAAAAATCCACCCTGTCCAGCCCCTCCGGGGTAAGAAGGGCTTCTCCGTCTCTTTCCGGTTGAAAGCGTACCATGCATTCGGCCCGCTTGAACGCCAACTGCCCCAGCTCTTGCTGCAGCCGCTCGCCCAGGCGGGCAGCGGCTTCCCGGCGGCAGGCGGAAAGCTTTCTGCCCCAGGAGAGCGCCTGTTTTTTTTCTTCCTCCCGGTATGTTTCCAGCTCTTCTTTCTTGGCCCTTTGAGTCTCTTCACGCGAAAGCTCGTTTTTCAATGTCTCATGGAGCGCAATGAATTCCTCGGTGGTACGGCATCCGTGCTTTCGCTTCAAGCGCTCTATTTCGCTCACCGTTTTTTCTATGTGTTCGAGTCTTTCAGTGGAAAAGGCGAGTTTTTCCTGCAAAGCCGAAACTTGGTAACCGATTTCCTGCATTTCCACTTCAACCACCCGCAAAGATTCAGATAAATGTGCGTAAGCCTCGCCTGTATCGGCAAGAGATTCAAGAGTGCTGCGCACACGAGCAATGCGTGAACACACTCCCCTTCCTTCCAGATCATCCCCATTGAGGAGGGACAAGAGTTCTGAAAGCACATCTCGTAACAGTTGAGCATCGGCTATCATTTGAAATTCTTCTTCCACTTCCCTGTACTCATCGTGTGTCAACCCGAGAGAGGAGAGTTCGGCCCAATCATGACGAAGCTCTTCGATCCTCTCTGCAGAAGGTGGATCGACAGCAACGATTGCACGCTGTAATTCCGTGTACCGGTTGAAATGACGGCGGTATTTTCCGTGGGTTTCCCATCCTTCGTCATCCAAAAATGTATCGAGCAGTGCAATTCTATGGCGTGGAAGAAAAAAGGATTCATGCTCCCCCTGGCTCGAGACATCCAAAAGCAGATTTCCCACTTCCTTGAGGTCGGATAAGGTGACCGTCCGGCCATTTATCCTGGAACGTGTTTTTCCCTGGCGTGTGAGTTCGCGGGAAAGAACCACCTCGGTATCCAATTCTCCCTCCAGTCCCTTCTCTCTCAACCATGTATCGACAGGAGAACACCCGGGAAAAGAAAACAAACCTTCCACCAGGGCGCTTTGCCTCTCTTTCCGTATGAGATCTTCCCCTCCCCTGTTTCCCAGAAGAAGCGAGAGAGCGTCAACAATGATCGATTTTCCTGTCCCTGTTTCGCCTGTTATAACATTGAAACCGGGTGTAAAGCGAATGTATTGTACATCAACGATTACATAGTTCCTGATCGCCAGTTCCTCGAGCATATCAATCAACCTTTTTCCGGATATCCATCCCCCAGGAGAGTTTGCTCCGGAGAAAAGAGTAGAATGGTTTGCCTGTCTTCAGCCGCACCATTCTTGCGGAAAAGGGTGACTTGTTCACAATGATATGGTCCCCCTTGTTCAGCTGGCGGCCTCTCACCCCGTCAATGGTAACCATGGTTCCCTCTTTGGCCGAATCCAGGGTTATTTCCACAGTGGAGCTTGGAGGAGCGATAATCGAACGGGCATAGAGAGTATGGGCGCAAATGGGATTGATAATGAACAGCTCCATTCCGGGATGAATAACCGGCCCTCCTGCCGAAAGCGAATACGCTGTCGAGCCGGTGGGAGTAGCCACAATCATACCGTCGGCGGGAAAGGAAGCAAGGTGTTCCCCGTCAATGGAAGTGGTGAGGCGGATCATTTGCGCCAAAGGCCCCCGGTACAGCACTATATCGTTGAGGGCAAAATCTGTTTCTTCAGTGCCGTCCTTCTGTATGATGCGGCAATGAGCGAGCATGCGCTCTTCCAGAAAATACTCACCTGACAAAACCTGCTCGGTGACATTGTCAAGGTCTTCCAGGCTTGTCTCTGAAAGAAAACCCAAGCCTCCCAGGTCTACTCCGAAAAGAGGAACAGCGCGAGGTGAATACAGGTAACTGGCCGAAAGGAAAGTACCGTCTCCTCCCAGCACAAAAACTATGTCAGGGTATTCGCTAGGCCGCTTGTCTCCTGTAACGGCTTGATACAGAAGACCGCGCCTTTTGAACAGCGCGCTGAGCTCTTCCACCTTGCTGCGGATTGTCCTGGTATTTTTTTTTGTGTAGATATGAATGCATTTCGGCGGTGCCGGCATACCTTATCCTCCCGAACGTCCTCTCATGGAACAGGGGCAGGTATCAATCACAGTACCCGCGTCTTTTCATGGAAAGTAAAGCCACGTGGGCATTCTCGACCACCTTCTGTATTATATCCTGTCCGGCGTTTTTCTCAAATGATATGTCTGTATGCTCCCACCAACCGAAAAACTCCACGTTGCCGGCCGGTCCCAGGAGAGGTGAATGGGTCAGACCACGCAGGGTGAAACCTTGCACACCAGCACTCTCAATGACTTGTTCGAGAACCGTTCTGTGTATCTCGGCCCGGCTGACTACTCCTCCCTTCTCCACCTTTCGGGGACCGGCCTCAAACTGGGGTTTCACCAGGGCAATACAATGTCCGCCTTTTTTGAGCAAAGCGGCAGCAGCCCTCCACAGAAGACGTAATGAAATAAAAGAAACGTCTATTGTCATTCCGTCCACACGTTCTGGTAGAGCGGCGGCGGTGAGATAGCGGGCGTTTACTCTTTCCATGACGTGTACTCTCGGGTCCTTGCGTAAAGATTCGTGAAGTTGGCCTCTCCCTACGTCAATCGCATACACCCTGGTTGCTCCGTGCTTGAGCAGACAATCGGTGAAACCGCCGGTGGAGGCCCCGATATCAGCATAAACCAATCCACGGGGCGAGATCGTAAAGGCAGAAAGAGCGGCCTCGAGTTTTTCACCCCCCCGGCTCACGTAGGGTGGTTTTTTTCGTACAATGACTTTCGTGGCAGCATCAAGGCGCAGGGAAGGTTTCAAGGGTCCGGGGTGACCTTCTACCTCAACATCCTGAGCCATCACCAATCGCCGGGCCTGTTCCCGGCTCTCACAGAGTTCTTGCCGCACAAGCAGTTCATCCAGCCGTATTTTTTCCATAAGAATTTTTTACTGTTCTCTT
>PWXL01000068.1 GCA_003561145.1 Candidatus Atribacteria bacterium | reverse complement strand
AGAATGTAAACCAGGCTAATTGCTTCTAAATAAAAAAGCCGCTTGGTTCCCGATCACGGCATTCGGGAATAACACAGAGCATTGCTGAAGTCAGATTTATGATTGCAGATTTGAAAAGCCTCTCCACCTCTCACCTCTTACGTCTCACTGGTTTCAACCCTTCCCCTGCCTTTATCCTCACGTTTTGAAATATTCTTTCTCAGAACTTCAAATCAGCAATCCGCAATCAGAAATCATAAATAAAATCCCCTTCCCCATTTCAACAATTCCCCGCCCCATCTTCCCCCGCCTTTACATTCATACTTCTGAAATCATACTTCATACTTTACATGGCCCCTTACTCTTCACTGCCCAAAGGGCACTGGCGTGGCAATCTATGCTTTTGAGCGTTGATACACCCATAGACTGCCGCGTCGGCGCAACACGCCTCCTCGCAGTGACGGGATGAGATCTGTGAGGAGTGAGGGGTGGGCAGTGATCGGTGATCAGAGCCCCTCAACACTCAACACTCAACTCTCAACTGTCTTTCTGCCTCCTCACCGAATAGTTTATCATAAAATGTACTGGATGTTTTGGGTATCAGAAAAGCGATCCCATCTCTTCTCAATGAATGCTTTCAACTCCCGGCGGAAACGGTCAGTGGAAAAACGGAGGGCATTGTCCCGGCACCGACTCGGTGTGATGATTCCCCCTCCTTCCTCGAAAATCCGCACCGCTTCAATCAAGGATTCTACGGTTTGTTCGGGGAAGAACACACCTGTCGGATGTGGATGATCGAGACCTCTGATCGTTTCCCGCACCCCTCCTTTTCCGTAGGCTATCACAGGGGTTCCACAGGCTTGAGCTTCGAGAGGGACAATGCCGAAATCCTCCAAGGCCGCAAAGACAAAAGCTCTCGTACGGCACATGAGGTCCCGGAGCTGTTTTGGATTTTGATAGCCAAGCATGGTTACATTCTTCCCGGCTTGGGAAACAATTCTACCACATTCCGGACCTTCGCCTGCCACTACAAGTTTCCGATCCGGCATCCGGGAAAAAGCTGCGACGATCATCTCCATCTTTTTATACGGGACCATGCGGGATGCAGTCACATAGAAATCCTCACGCTCGATATCCGTATCGAGTGTAAAGGCCTCAGTATCCACTGGTGGGTAAATGACTGTGGCATCACGGCGATAGGTTTTAGCAATCCGGCGGGCGATAAAATGTGAGATGGCAATAAAATCGTCCACTCCGTTGGCCGTGCGCAGGTCCCACAGCCTGAGGCGGTGAAGCATGCGCCTGGTCAGCCATCCCTTAATACCCCGGGAGAGGCCGGTCTCCTGAAGGTACTGGTGCTGCAGTTCCCATGCGTAGCGGAGAGGTGTATAACAGATACAGACATGATACTGATCAGGGCCGGTCAACACTCCCTTGGCAACCGCGTGCGAACTCGAAATAACCAGATCATAGCCTGAGAGGTCGAACTGCTCGACAGCCATGGGCATGAAGGGGAGAAACAGGCGGTATTTCCTCCGCATTAATGGCCAACGTTGAAGAGCGGAGGTGAACACCCGGTGTTCATGCAGGAAACCCCGCTGATTTTCAGGAAGAAAGTCGATCAGGGTAAAAACGTCTGCTTGGGGATAGAGACGGAGAATCTGTTCCAGCACCCGCTCCGCCCCGGCATAAGTGATGAGCCAATCATGGATGACTGCTACCTTCACCTGGATATCCTTTCTTTCATCTTTTTCTATTTTTGATCACGAGGAAGTGATTTCCCGAAACACGGCCAGGGTCCGGCGCCCGGTTTCCGTCCAGGAAAACCGCCGAACCTGCTCCAGCCCTCTTTGCCGCATGCTCTCCCGCAAAGTCTCATCAAAAAGTATTGTTGCCATTTCCCTGGCCAACCCTTCACTATCGCCCGGAGATATGTAGTGAGCTGCTTCGCCTCCCACCTCGGGAAGTGAGGAGACCCGTGAAGTGAGAACCGGTACTCCGCAGGCCATCGCTTCCAGAACTGGAAGACCAAACCCCTCGTAATGGGAGGGGTAAACAAACAGGTCCGCTCCCCGGTAGACCAGCGGTAATTCCTCATCGTTGAGGTAGGGGAGTATCCTGACCGAATCCCCGAGAGATAGCTCCCGCAACAGGCGGGGGAAAGTGCTCATCCCCCACCCGTATTTTCCCACTACAACCAGGGGTTTTCTATAGCTGGTTTCAGCCCGCAGTTGTGCATACGCACGGACCAGGATATCCAACCCCTTGCGGGGTTCGAGTGTTCCCACGAACAAGGAATACCCACCTGTAAGGTGGTAGCGGGCGAGGAATTTTACAAGGGTGACTTCGGAAGCCGGTCGAAAGAACTCTTCACGGGCAGCCAGGGGAATGACCCTGATCCGCTCGGAAGGGTAACGGTATAATGTGCGGAGATCTTGTGCGGTACTTTCTGAGTCGACGATCGCCCTGTCGGAGCGGCTGAGGTACCTCGGCATCATGAGACGCAAATGCCACCGGGTACGCCTTGGCAGTGTCCGGGGATAACGGGCATACACAAAATCATGCACAGTTATTATGGTCTTCATTGCTCCGGGCCGAAGAGGGAGGTAGTAGTTCCCTCCCCAGAAGAGGTCAATCCGGTCGTCTCGAACAGCGCGGGGAAGGCTGACCTGCATCCACCAGGGAATATTCGGAGCTGAAATCACCCGGATTCGGAAACGGGGATTCTCGAAGGGTAGAGAAAAGTGCTGGATGGTGTACAAAAAGTACTCGTTCTCCCTGTCCACTTCATGAAATGTTCTGAGGAGAGCAGATACATAATGACCGATCCCCGCCTTTTGAGTCGCTACAATCCGAGCGTCAACGCCGATTCTCACTGTATACCCCGTTTCTACTACGTCGTATATCCATCATCATACCGGTTTGCTGGCGTCATATCCATATCTACACTTACTGCCTTTTATACATGAATCACCTTCTTCGCACCCTATCCGATAAGAAGGTGCCCCTTTGCCGGTCATTCCTTCCGATCCATGCATTCCCGCGCAGGCGGGGATTTACAAAGAACCGTACATTTGGACCCCGGATCAAGTTCGGGGTGACAGTTGATGAAGCCATTGCCGCTCCTCCTCTCTCCCCTCCGGCGTGCCATGCTTACGAAGCAATCATATGAAAATAGGGAAACGATGCAGTTGGGAATTGGAAACGGCATGCAGTTGATTCACTGAAAGAGTGATCCAGAGACAAATTCCTGGTTCACATCTTTTTTCATAGCTATGCCTTCCCCTCAACTATTTGCCGATACAGTGCCTCATAGCGTAAGACGATATCGGGAAGATTGAAATGATCCATTACCCGCTGGCGGGCGGCCTCACCCAATTTCCTCCTGCCGTCTTCCCCTAACTCAATAAGCTCCTTCATGGCATGTGCCAATAATCCAGGATTTTTTGAGGGAACCACCTTACCTGTATTTCCCACAATCAGTGCTGAATCACCAACATCGGTCACCACACAGGGAACAGCACAGGCCATGGCTTCACCCAAGACATTGGGAAAGGCTTCACTATATGAAGAGGAAACCGCAATATCCAAGCTGGCTGTCAATCTCGGCATATCTTTTCTTTTCCCCAAAAGATGAAATCGGTCCCGTCTGCCAAGTGTGTCGATCTTTTTCACAAGAACATCATTATTCCAGCTCACCTTATCACCACAGAGCAGAAAATGAATATCATGAGTTTTCTCATCGATAGATTGCATCAACAGATGTGCCGCCTGAAAAAAATTTTCGTGGTCCTTTTGCTTGTGGTAGCGGGCCACTAATCCGATGATAAAAGCTTTTTCAGCAATATTCAGCTCTTGGCGTACGGATACGCGCGCTTTCTCACTGGGGGAAAAGTCTCCGAGGTCGAATCCGTTGGGGATGACCACCATTTTTGATACATCATAACCCAGGGTATGATGAACTTGTTTTGAGGCTTCCGAGCAACACACTATTTTCACCGGTAGACTCCGTGAAAATATCGAATAAGCAATTATGGAATCACATTGTTTCCGAAAATTTCTGAGTTTTAGTATTTTATAATATGTCTCTCAGCTTACTAACATAAAGCCCATAATCCAACTCTTTTTCAGCATAAGATAACGCACTCATTCTCATTTTAACTAGTTCTTTTTCTAATTTACACATAATGCTTATCGCCTCGGAGATTTTCTCTTCTGACCACTCGACCAGTATTCCTCCACCCGATTTTTGTACAAATTGTTCCTGCAATGGGATTCCTCGTGAAGCCAAAACGGCAAGGCCGCAACCCATATACTCTGCGAGTTTGGTTGGAGACAATTCACGATACAGGGGTAGAGAAGGAATGAGACTCAAACCAACATGATAGGAGGGAAGTTCATGTATCAATTCGTGCCTTGAGATTTTCCCTCGAAAGGTAATTATTTCGTCTTTTTCAAGGGCTCGCACGCCCGGGATTTTCCGAAGACGTTCGATCTCATTATTATATCCTCCAATAAAAACGAAACGAGCATCGATACCAATTGTATGTGCCCTCACGATCGCTCTTAAAATAACATCCAATCCGCGTTGCACCGCATGAGTACCTGTATAAACAAAACGTAATGGCTCCCAATCTTCTGGAGCAGTAAGCTTGCTTT
>PWXL01000015.1 GCA_003561145.1 Candidatus Atribacteria bacterium | reverse complement strand
GGGGAAGTGGCAAGGGAAAGTCGGTGCAACCGAAGACATGCCGAGCGGCTCCAGTTCCGGGTGAATCTAAAAAAAGCTTCTTCAATATACCTAAGGTTGGGGGAATTTGTCAAATCCAGCCGGGTCAGAACCCCCTGGGACCCCTTGCCACCTCTACCGGTAGAAAATTTTTTAACGCAACAAAATATATGCTCCCCCGAGGAGAATGATGTTGAGCTGAAGCCTCTTCGCCGTGAACCCTAAGGTGCGTTTCCAGGCTTTCCTAGAAACCACTTTACAAAAATTTTTATTAGTGGTATTCATTTATATAAATATAAAAAATAATACGCTCGTTTATCACCTTCTTTATTCAATTGAGTGGGGATATAATTGATTGTATACGCAGAGTTGAATAATCTTCTTTTTTTCACTGTTCTCCTGCCCTTTCTGGCTACAGTGCTTTCTGCATGGATTCCCCATACAATAAGCAGGGTGACGAACCTGGTTCTCACTTGCCTTGTTTGTGCCGTGGTGGTTCTCCTTGCCTCCCGCTCACCCATGACGTGGACGGTCGGCGGAGAACCCCTTTTCAGAGTGGATAATCTTTCGGTCTTTTCTCTCCTTTTCGTCAACCTTCTGGGTGTCGGGTTTTGTCTGCATACCTACCACTCTCCCTTGAAAACTTCCCGCATGTTCTTTCCACTCACTCTCGCCTTCATAAACGGGACATTAATAGCTGAGCATAGCGTTGTTTTTATTATTTTTTGGGGTCTTTCGGGAGTCATGCTTTACCTGTACTGCATTCAAAACAGGGGAACCAGGGAAATCGCTAACAAGACTTTCCTCGTTTCAGGAATCTCGGATGCTTTGCTGATTTTCGCCTTTTCCATAATCGGCGTGATGGGACACTCGGGGTACAGCGTTACAGGATTACAGGTTGGAATTTCTGAAACATGGAACGTTGCGGCTTTTATTTCCCTTGCCTTCGCTTCGTTTGCCAAGGCGGGAGGTTTTCCGCTCCATACCTGGATTCCTGAATACAGCGAAAAATCAGTAATGGATTCTGTTTACATCCTTCCAGCATCGTGGGATAAACTCATTGGGGTGTACCTGTTAGGCAGGCTTTTTTTGAATTCGACAAATACTTTTTCAAGCCTGCACACGTTGTTTGCCGCCCTTGGAGCAACAACGATTATGGCTGGTGTGATGATGGCCCTTGTCCAGCATAACGGGCGCCGGCTTCTCGGGTATCATGCTGTGAGCCAGGTTGGTTACATGATATTGGGTCTGGCCACTGGAAACCCGGTAGGAATCGCAGGGGGGCTTTTGCACATGGTGAATCATTCGATTTATAAGTCCGCCCTTTTCATGGGTTTCGGCAATGTCGAAAAAGAAACCGGTACCGTTGAACTCGGGGAGTTAGGTGGCTTGCGGAACAGGATGCCCGGAACATTCCTGGGTTCTTTGATCTCGGCTCTTTCCATCTCTGGAGTACCTCCTACCAATGGCTTTATTTCCAAGGGACTGGTATACAGCGGTGTACTCATGGTCACCGCCCGGACAAGCGGAATCTCCCGCATTGTTTTTCTCACTTCCTTTGTTTTCGCCCTGGTAGGAACTGCTCTCACCATGGCAAGCTTCATGAAGTACATGTATACGGTGTTTTTGGGAGAAAGATCTGATAAATGGAACAACATAAAAGAACCAAGCGCAAGTCGAGTGATCCCGGTGCTTTTCAATGCCGCACTTTGCATCATAATCGGCTTGGCCTGGAAAACATTTCCGATAAGAATACTGAATCCTTCTCTTCCCGTACATCTTGTAACCAGTGCAGGCAGCTATTCTTTCATGCTGACGTTGATAGTCAAATATATACCTCTGGTGGCGGGTGGATTTTTCTTTTACCTCTTTTTCCGGCTTATTCGTTATAAGCAGATTATCCTTGAGGATCCGCATCGTCTACCCGAAACTTCGCATGGAGAGAGGGATTTCTTTCATGAAATACATGATACATACCCACTCTCTGTCGTGTATACCGCGGTGGAAAGGAAGTGGCTCGACCTCTTTGATATTGTACGAAATGTAGTTATACGATTCGCTTTCATTACTAGAAAGATCCATATCGGAGAAATGGGTTATTACACCAGCTGGATCCTCGCCGGTTTCGTGTGCCTCTCGTTTATACTTTTCTTTCTGAAAGGCAGCTGAGACATGCCAATAGAAACGTGGCTCTATTGTATTATCGGTTTTATGATACTCGGCTCCATCGTGGCCCTGGAACTTTCAGATCTCCTTTCCGCCGTTGTTTCAATTGGTATGGTCGGTTTGGGGCTCGCTATCTGTTTTCTTTTGTTACAGGCTCCTGATTTAGCCCTGGTCCAGTTCGTTATCGAAATTTTGTCGGTGATCATCCTCATCGTGATGCTCAGGGCTACCAACCAACGCTGGGAAAAAGAAAAGGAACCCCGATCACTATCAATAGTAAAAGTGACCTTTGTCGCCTTAGCCATGATCGGTGCACTACCACTTTTCCTGGGTCTTCCTCCCTTTGGGCATCCCCTTCTCGAAGTATCTTCTTACTATTTTGCAGAAGGTTTACAAGAAACAGGCTCTCCCAACCTTCTTACCGCGATTATCCTGGATTATCGAGTGTATGATACCCTTGGTGAAGCTATAGTCATTTTTGTCTCGGTGATAGGTGTGATGACTATTTTCCGAAGAAGAAAGAAAGGGGGGAGCGGACACGGACAGTGAAGAAAGTACCACCAGCGGCATGGATTTTATTGTAAAAACGGTTACCCGCTATACCGTATGGCTTATTATGCTCTACGGGATGTACCTGGTTATATACGGCCACCTCAACCCCGGTGGAGGATTCGTGGGGGGTCTTGTGATTGCTCTTTCTTTTATTCACGTTACCCTGGCATACGGAAAAGCACCTCCCGCGGAACTTCCAGGGAAAGCAGTCTCGCATACCCTTGAAGTCGCCGGAGCATTCATATATGTTGGAATAGGGATAATCGGATTAGCCCTGGGGCTTCCTTTCCTCTCAAACTTCTTCGGCAAAGGAATACCTTTCACCATTTTGAGTGCCGGGACCATTCCGCTTTTGAACCTGGCTATCACCCTGAAGGTGGGCATGGGGATTTATTTGTTGTACCTGGTATTACTGGGAACGGGACTTTCTCAAGAACAAGATGGGAAGGATGAGCGGTAAATGATATACAGCATGTGTTTTCTGCTCTTTTTGGTTGGCTTATATGGAGTATTGACCAAGCGCAATATCGTCAAAATTATCCTGAGTGTGGGGATTATGGGATATGCTATCAACCTCTTCTTGATATTGATCGCCTATCGCGAAGGTGCCGGATTCCCGATTCTCACCCCCGCTGAACCATCGAAAGCGATGGTTGATCCCCTCCCCCAGGCGCTGGTGCTCACTTCAATCGTCATTGAGTTGTCCACCACCGCTCTTTTGGTTGCACTGGCCATAAAAATCTACCAGAAGTACCATACTTTTGATATCAGAAAAATCCGGAGGTTGAGAGGGTGATTGCCCCCTCCTTCGTCATTATCCCCCTCATTGCAGCTCTTGCAATCACCTTGATCGCGAGGAATAAGCCTCGCTTTGCAGAACTTGTCACCCTTGCCACCACTGCTTGTTTAATCGTACTCTCCCTCTCCACTTTTCTTGTGTTGAATCGGCAGGGAATTATGCTCTATGAATTTTCCGGCTGGCAGATCCCCTATACCATTTCCCTGGTCGTTGATCATTTCTCTGTCCTTCTTGTAAGTATGGTTTCGCTCCTGGTCTTCGCTGCTACGCTTTTTTCTCATCATTATATGCGCATCTACGGGGGCAGCTGGAATTACTACTCACTTATACTCTTCCTTACTACCGGCATGAATGGCGTCGCTTTCAGTGGAGATCTGTTTAACGTGTTTGTCTTTACCGAAATTTCGCTTTTTGCCTCCTTTGCACTTATTTCCTTCGAGGGGAGAGCCGCACAATACGAAGCCGGCTTCAAATACGCCATCATGAGTTTTGTCACTTCAACCTTTATTCTGTTTGGTATCGGAAGTATTTACAGTATGACTTCTACACTAACCCTCATGCATATAGCCTATATTTCTCCGGAAGCAATGGGAATAAACGTAGTCTATGCACTCTTTATTGCGGGTTTCGGTTTTAAAGCAGCATTGTTTCCCTTTCACTTTTGGCTCCCCGATGTTCACTCATCAGCACCTTCACCTGTTTCAGCCATATTTTCTGGAGTACTCATCAAGGTTCTGGGAGCCTATGCTTTAATACGGCTTTTTTTCTCGGTTTTCGACTCACCCCGCTTTCCCCTGGAGGTGCTGCTTGTGATGGGAACCGCATCCATGATTGTAGGGGCGGTTATGGCTATCCCTCAAAATGACATTAAAAGAATGCTCGCCTACTCAAGTGTCAGTCAAATGGGTTATATACTGTTGTCTTGTGGTTTGGGCACTCCTTTGGGAATCCTGGGCGCTGTGTACCATATGCTGAATCACTCACTGTTGAAAGGCATATTCTTCTTCAATGCAGGAGCAGTAGAAAAACACGAAGGAACACGAAATATGGATTTAATGAAAGGAGTGCGCAATCCGATACTCTATACAACAACCCTCCTTGGAAGCATGAGTATATCTGGAATACCGCCTTTTGGAGGGTTT
>PWXL01000183.1 GCA_003561145.1 Candidatus Atribacteria bacterium | reverse complement strand
ATCCCTGAGGGTGGCTTTGACTTGATCGAGTAACATCATCATCACACATGACAATTTACTGGATCTAGTCTAAGCCATTCTTGGGGGGAGTTATTTGGGGGCACCTCCCTAGCTGGCTTTGTTCTGGTAAGGCAGTTGAAGCAGGATGCAGATGAACCGCTATGGCAGATGGCGGAGTTCTTTATTTTGCGGAAATACCGACGGCGGGGGATTGGGCGGGAGGCGGTCTATCGAGTGTTTGGCCGCTTCGAGGGTAGATGGGAAGTAACCCAGGAGGGGGGAAACCTGCCCGCCCAGAAGTTCTGGCAACGGGTAATTGAGGAGTATCAGCGGATGAACCCTGGTAGCAAGTTTCAATAACCATTTGCAGAAAAGCCTCTGATTTAGGCGATCAGAGGCTTCTAGTTAGTGACTGATAAGAGGTTACAGGGTATAGACCGTGATTCGGCAAGGCCCTGTAGATTCCTCAAGGGCACCTCGAAAAATCCACAAAGGCTGTCTCAATATGAGATCATGGTCCAGTAGATAGCATGACCTCGGTCGAGCCATGGGACAACAAGGGTTTTGGGACGTAGACGAGCGCCTTGAGAAGTTAGCGGCGAAACAGGATCTGTTGAACCGCCTGAATACCTTAGTGCCCTGGGAGACATTCCGCCCGATTTTGGCCCGTATCCACGAGAAACCGCGCAAAAGTAAGGCGGGGCGCAAGCCAATAGACGAGGTGTTGCTGTTCAAAATGCTGGTGCTGCAAAAGCTTTACAACATCAGCGATGAGGAATTGGAATACCAAGTCAACGACCGCTTGTCGTTCATGCAGTTTCTAAACCTAGGGCTAGAAGATTCAGTACCTGATGCCACCACCGTCTGGTCATTTCGTGACCAACTCCAGAGCCATGACCTGGTGGATGAGCTCTTTGAGCACTTTGCGGCGTATTTGGCGGCAGCGGGCTATCAGGCCCAGGATGGGCAAATCGTCGATGCGACCTTGATTCCGGTGCCCAAACAGCGCAATACACGCACCGAGAACCAAACCATCAAACAGGGGGACGTGCCGTCTGAGTGGCAAGAGCAGCCTCACAAGATGGCCCAAAAAGATATCGAGGCCCGCTGGACGAAAAAGAATGGGGTGTCTTACTACGGCTACAAAAACCATATCAGCAGCGATGTCCGCTATAACTTCATTCGCCGCTATAGCGTCACCGATGCGTCCGTCCATGACTCCCAAGTACTCGGTGAGTTGCTGGACGCCGATAATACCGGCGATGGGGTGTGGGCTGATAGTGCTTACTTATCTACGTCGATTGTCGAGGTTCTCACCCTGATGGGGTTTGAACCCCAGATCAACGAACGGGCCTATCGGAATCGCCCGCTGAGCGACGAGCAAAAGTCCGCCAACCGAGAGCGTTCTAAGACTCGGGCTAAGGTAGAGCACATCTTTGGGGACTGGGTCACTGACATGGGAGGCAAATTGATACGCACGATTGGCTTAGCACGCGCCAAGGTGAATCTGGGTCTGAAGAATTTGACCTACAACCTGAAGCGCTTTGTCTATTTAGAGACCCCATCAGCCGCTGCGCCACAAACCGTAGGATAGTCAGCTTTGGAAATCACCCCAGCGATGCTAAGTCAGCTGATTGAACTCCTTGTAAAGCACGATTGGGGTAATTGCTCGTAGCCCACCGGGACGATGAATCCCACCGTCCTGCATGGGCCGTCTCATTTGAGACGCTAACCAGCCAAAAAACTAATTAATCGAGGTGCCCTCAAGCAGGTAGAGAGGAAATATGCAGCTTGCCATTGCCACCGATACGTCGGTAGCTGTTGACATCTTTCGCGTATTGAGTGATGCCTTCCGCGTCAAACTTGGAACTGGCTAGCTTATCCTGTACCCGGAGGGGATCAGCAGCGTTGGCTGCATTGATCGCTTCCTGGAAGCTGCCGCCCATCACCCAGGTTCCCAGGAAGGCCGGGAAACTCAGGAGGGAGTCGGCGTAGATTTTCTCGGAGCCAGAGGCGACCTGGAAGCCACCCTCCAGCCACTCATCAATATGGGAAGCCCCATAGCAGGCGGTTGAGAATACCATGCGAAACTTACGACGGTACATCTCAGGAATGGCCTTGAGCTTGTCGGCTACCAAGGCCATCGATACCCCTTCGTTAGGATAGAAGTGGATGCTGTTGGTGAGCCCGTGGGGTGACATCAACAAATCAACGGCTTTGACCGAAGATTTGGCGGCTACCTGTTCTAACTGCCGACACAGATGGGCCAGGGTGGCCTGCTCTTTTTCTAACAGATGAACGGTGCCATAGTTGGGGCCAAGTACCGAGGTAGAGGCCAGGCTGGCTCCGATTTCTACGGTTTCATAAAGCAGTTTGTCGGTACCCTCTCGCTCTTCGCTCAGGGTAATCAGGTGAATGACTTCCCGCTGGGCTTTGGCGACAGGAGCGCTGATGGGCATCACAATGGGGACAGAACGTTTGTCGCCCGTATGAAAGTAAGGCCCTTTGTGGCTGCGCCCATCGGCGACAACGCGAAACTCCAACGCTAAGATATCGGGTACCTCCTGGGTAATGGGGCCAAATGGGGTGCTAATGCGAATGGTGTTGCGATCGCGCCACTCCTGAGATAACCCCGAGAATTCACCGTTGCGGTTGGTTCTTCCCTCATAGATTTTGTCGTGACCATCGCCGCCCTGATCCAGATCCCAGATTTGGACGCGGGCATTCACCACAGGGGTTTGCATGTCGCTATAGAGAACCTTTCCACCTAACGCTAATCTAGACATGGTTTTCTCCTTGAATTTGGCTGTGTAGGCTGCGAGAAGATAGCGGAGAGCTTTTCAGTGTGATCCGTTGTTGGCCGCTCCGGTGTTGCTAACAGGTTCACTATCCGCAGAGCTGTTGCCGCTAAACACTGATATTGCAGAATAGTTAGATGGATTATCCCTGTCTGTACTGTTTGGCATAATTAGCCAGCATGAGAATATTCTTGGCTTTTTCCTGCACCTGCTGGGCCTGCCATCGTTGTTCGGGGGATGGGCCGCCATATTTCATTTCCGCCTCAAACTGAGCCGTATAATCTTCAAAGGCGTTACCCCAAGAGCGACTGGACTGCATAGCAGACATCAGATTTTGTGCTCTGCCAGAATGCAGCAAATACATACCAATCAATGACCAATAGAAGCCCTTAAAGGCTCTGTCATCCATGCTTTGAGCTTTTTGCCAGAGGGCATACTGCATCTGGTCGGGGGGCATAGTTAGTAGTTGATTAATAAACTGATCATGACCAAAATATTCCCCACTAAATTGGTCGAAAGCACCCCCCAGTTTTTCCCAGAAACCCCGCTCAAGTTTGGTTGACTGGGCCAGAGGTTGCCCGACTTGTCTACTCACGGCTTCGACCAGGTTCTCCAGAGATTGCTTCAGGTGGTTAGACTGAATTGGGCCATATCCGGCAATAGTGCCATCTAGTGATACCTGGCTACCCGAATCACCGCTAGCAACGGCCCTAATCGTTACCTTCGCAGGCCAATGAGTAGCTGGCATGTTGACAACTTCCTGGCAAAGTAGTTCTGAATGACTGCTGCTCAAGATTTGCCAACCTATTTGTGCCGCCGCCCGCTGAAAGGCCTGTAATGACCGGGAAGGGGTTAAATTCAAATTGACTGAAAGCTGCTGTTTTGGCATATTAACCCTTATCACTTATGAAAAGGACAATTTACTGACCTTGAAACCCAGAAAAGATTTCAGCTGCCGGGCTTAAAATACTTTCTACCAGTTCGGCATCGGCAGTTTCTTTTCTGAATTCAACACCAAAGGCGGTTCCTTGTAATGCTGTAGTAGCTGAGACCAAAATCATTGAAATGGCGACTCCTACGGCAATAATGTTCCCCGCCCCCAATTCATCATCGTGGTATTCATTCAGGGCTGCCGTCAAAAGTGGCTCGAGGGTATCGTCCTGAGCCATAATGAAGAGTAATTTTCTGGCTATTAGGGCTGATTGCTCAGGATTCAGGTTTTCTTCTGCATTGCTGTAGAGCAGGCTTTCTAGTTTTAGAAATTCATCTTTTTGCTTGATCGGCTCTAAAATTCCGGTCTGAATCTCCTCTAGAGATGAATTGACTCCTGAAAGCATTTCATCACTAAAGAATTTGAAAAACCGAATGACCTGAAAGTCGCTTAGGTTGTTTATTTTGTCTACAGTGTCCATATATATTTCTCCTGTTATTACATGACTAACGCCAATCTCCCGACAAACTGAAAGCGGCCCAGAAGTAGGCTGAGGGGTGTCTGGAAGACCAGTCGAGATCCATTAGTTCTAACGCCGTTTGCCGCCAGGCCGCTGAGCGAGGAAAACGTTGAACCAACCACCGGTTGTAGAACCTCAAGCTAAATTCTGCGGCAGCAGTGGCGTCAGTATTCCAGTGGGTGCTGAGCAAACTGCTGGCTCCGGCTTGCAAAAAGGCCCATTCTAGCCCCAGGGCATCTCCACCGATGCCTTCTTTGGATAAGCCGCTAACACAAGCCATAATGGAAATATGAGAACCGCTCAACACTAAATTTAGGGCTTTTTCAGGATTTAACAAGTGGGGTGAATTTGCCTGGTTAAAATGCTCTGTATTAGGTAAATTACCCGAGTCAGCTAATAATAAGCCAGAGCTGGTGTAGGGGTTATTGTCT
>PWXL01000276.1 GCA_003561145.1 Candidatus Atribacteria bacterium | reverse complement strand
CCATTTTCCGCTAACTCAACAAATACTTTGACCAGGGAAGGATCAAACTTGGTTCCAGCACAGCGCTTGAGTTCTTCCAGGGCCTCCTTACTCGAGAGAGCTTTGCGGTAGGGCCGGTGGTTCATCATGGCATCGTAAGCTTCAATGATGGCGCTTATGCGGGAGAGGAGGGGGATTTCTTCTCCCCGCAAACCCCGCGGATAACCGGTACCATCCCAACATTCGTGGTGTGAAAGGATTTCCTCGGCCACGTTCGCCAGTTCATCAGTGGAGCGGGCGATACGGTAGCCGGTTTCCGGGTGCTTGCGGATCTGTGCCCATTCCTGCTCATTAAGCGGGCCGGACTTACTGAGTATATCCTCGGAAAGAGTGATCATTCCGATATCATGAAGGGAAGAAAGAAGAGCGAGTCGGTCAAGGTCAGCAGGGGAGAGACCGAGTGCCTTTCCCATGAGCCGAGCCATGTACGTAATGTAATGAGTGTGTTCCTCGGTTTCATGGCGTTTTTCTTGCAGTGTTTCCCGCAAGGCTGATAATACAGCGCTTCTTGCGCTACGGCTCTCAGCGAGCTTGTTTTGATACATGCGGTCTTCCGCTTCCCGAAATACCTGTATGATGTCCTCTCCCACTTGTGTCTTGGCGCTTATTCCCAGGGCGATGGAAAGAGGGAGGTTTTCGGTTCTCTGACGGGCACACGCAAGGGTGATTCTACGACATATGGTTTCTCCCTCAGTAATTGAAGTGTGGGGGAGAAAAATGACGAACTCGTCACCCCCCCACCGGGCGATGATGTCCTCTTTACGGCAAGCATTTTTGAGGACGCGTGCAGCGTTCTTGAGGAGCTCATCGCCGGTTTGATGCCCATATGTGTCGTTCACCAACTTCAAACCGTTTATGTCAGCCATAATGATCCCAAGGGGGAGTTGACGCTCAGTGTCCAGGCGCTTCATCTCCTCTTCCAGGTACGCTCGATTGTACAGTCCAGTGAGAGGGTCATGGAAGGAGAGGTAGCGGATACGTTCTTCACTTTTTTTCTTTTCGGTGATGTCACTGCCGATTCCCACTAAACCGATCAACCGCCCTTCCTCATCACGCAACGGAATCTTGGAGGTGAGGAGCCAACGTTCTTTTCCATCAGAGGCGGTTGCTTTTTCTTCCCGGTTGAGTACCGGCTTTCCATTTTTGAGCACAAATTTGTCGTCCTGACGAAATTGCTTGGCAATCTCGGGAGGATATATTTCAAAATCGGTTTTTCCGAGAACCTCATCCTCCTTTGTAAAACCCATATATTCGAGATCAGTGGGATTGGTGAGAGTTTTGCGCCCTTTCAAATCCTTGATATATATTCCAACTGGCAAATTGTCGATGATCGTCCGTAAGAGGATACGCTCCTGTCGAAGCTTCTCTTCAGCTTGTTTTTGCTTGGTGATGTCACGGCCGATTCCCACTAAACCGATCAACCGCCCTTCCTCATCACGCAACGGAATCTTGGAGGTGAGGAGCCAGCGTTCTTTTCCATTCAGAGCAACCGCTCTCTCTTCACGGTTGAATACAGGCTTTCCGTTTTTAAGAACTTTCTGATCATCTCGAGAAAATGCCTCGGCAATATCTTGAGGAAAAGTTTCGTAGTCGGTTTTCCCAAGAGCTTCTTTCTCACTTTTTATGCCCATGTTCATCAAGTCTGCGGGATTAGCCAGAATTTTTCGAGCTTCCATGTCCTTGGCATAAATACTATCTGGGATGTGATCAATTATTGTTCGCAGGAGGATACGCTCCAACTGAAGGGCTTCTTCGGCTCTTTTGCGCTCAGTGATATCAATCATGTATCCACGAAGTTTCACCGGATTTTTGCCGGATATTTCAACACTTACCACGTCACGCAACCAGACATAGTCGCCGTTTTTTCTTCTGAACCGGTACTCAAAAGTGTGGTTTTCTCCTTTTTGGGTGCATTCGGCACAATAGTTGGAAGCCCAATCACGATCTTCGGGGTGAAGATGTGATATCCAAAATGCAAGATTCGTCCAATCTACCGGACGGTAGCCGAGTATTTTCTCAGCCTGGGGAGCAAGGTATGTCCATCTATCGGAAAGGATGTCATATTCCCAAGCAATAGCCTCGGTTGATTCAATCAGCTCGCGATACATTTCCTCTTGTTTTTTCAGTTTTTCCTCGACTTGTTTCTGCTCGGTAATATCGTAGAAGAAGGCTATCATACAGATCGGATGACCATCTCTATCTTTCACCAAGCTCAAGGAAAGCTCGGCAAGGAATTGCGAGCCGTCTTTTCTGTGGGCGCGTAATTCCCCATAAAAAGGTGTGTCTTTTTGCACCTGATCACGTACTTCATCTATCTTGTCCTTATCATGCAAGAAATCCATAAGGGTAGTGTCCTGAACCTGCCCCTTTTTTTCATAGCCCCAGAGCCGCAAAAAAGCGGGATTCACATAGGTAAGATGCCCGTCTAAGTTGAGGAGAGCGATTGCATCAGGAGATGATTCAATGGAAGCATGCATGATATGTAGGTTTCTTGTAATTGTGCGTTCTTCGGACTGATCCCTGAAGACGAGAACGGCGCCGAGGATTTTCCCCTCCCTATTGCGGATGGGTGCAACGCTGTCTGCTATGGGCCGCTTGGTTCCGTCACGGTTGATAAGTTCTGTATGGCTGTCGCATATATGTGCTTTTTCCTCACTGAATACAAGGGAGAGGGGGTTATCGTATCGTTTACCCGTTTTTTCATTAATAACCTGGAAGACTTCATTGAGGGAGCGTCCTTGAGCTTCCTTCATTGTCCAACCTGTAAGCTCTGCGGCAACGGTGTTGAGCCTGGTCACATTTCCCTTTTCATCGGTCACGATAACTCCATCACCTATGCAATGAAGTGTCGCTGAAAGGTATTCCTCACTTTCTTGTAAACTCTGCACCAATCGGTTGCGTTCATTCAGAGAACGCGCCAGGGTAAGATTTTTGTAGCTGGTAAGAGAAAGCAGGTGGGCAAGTTTTGTGTAGAATTGTAATACTCTGTAGACAGTTTCTCTGCTCCAACGAGGTACACGTTTCAGGGCTGAGATATAAGACCGTTCATTAAAACCGAACCGGCGAGCCTGGTCACGGAAGAGTTCATAATCAATAGGTTCATCTTCAAAGAAAAATTGCCCCATAAACAAGTTTCCCAGATGCTTTCCGCCAACCATGAGAGGTGTCGCGACGTCCCACATGTTGTTTTTACATTTGTATATTTTGAATTCTCCTTCGGCAACCCCCCTGGAAAGTTCTATATCACTTTCCAGGCAAAATTGTGCGGTTTCGGGTTGTACTTTGTGGAATTGTGTACAAATATCCTGTAATCCGGCGTTTGCCAGAACCCGGCCGTTGAGATCAACCAGTGATATACCGATGTGGGTAAGATTGTAAAAATCATCCAGCAGGGATTGCAGTGAGGGGATATCGATGATATCTGAAAGTTCAATGTTTTCAAGGTCTTTTTCAGGTATCTTGATATCTTCGAAGAGTTGTTGAGAATCTTGCACAGAATGGGAGGCGTTTTTTTCCTCGCTAATGGCGTGATAAATCGTGGCGAGGAATCCCTGCTGCATGGAATACACCGTAGCTTCGTACCATCTGCCCTGTTGAACGAAAAAATGTTCGAAGCGAACACTTTTTCTGTTTGTGGTTGCCTGACCGTAAGTACTCTGCCAATCAAAATGATCACGGATCACCTTGGAGAGCACAGTGGTCACATTTTTGCCGATAATCTCCTGGCGAGTATTACCAGTAATCCGTTCGAACGCCGGGTTGACTTCGACAAAAACTGAATCGATGGGTGTGCTGTTTTGGTCAAATAAAACCCGGTGGTATGTGAAACCATCTGGAAGACTGGTGATGGGTATGGGGAATTCATTGTTATTTTCCATACCACCTTCTCCTTTTTTTTCGGTTAAATGCCTACCTACAATAATTGTTCTCTCAACTTTCAACATTGTACCAAAAGACCTGATAAAAACTAAGAGGGAAGTCACGGAATATGCGGAATGACAGCCCATTGGTCCGTGTTCACTCCCCAAAAGATAACCGAGATGTCAGGACAAGTGCCGCGCCCGCTAAGGAATCCGTGATCTTAGAATGTTGCTCATTTGCTCACCTATTGTTCATCAGAGCCTTTTTCATCTTATTGTGGTGAAGCATCATGCGCCCAAAAAACCTTTTGTTTTCCCTGAGCCTGTCGACTCCCCCAGCCGGTAACCTTGACTGGAGTGTGACAGGTCCCGCGCGCTCTGAATTCCCATGATTATCTCTGCCTGTAATATGCAACAGGAGAGAAATGGAAAGCAGTCATTTCCCTTTGCATGTCGCTGGTGACTCTGCGGTCGGCTACCGAATCATAGAATCTTCCTTCGACCTTTTCCCATTGCAGAAGCCATTTTTGCTCACCATGAACCTTGTGAGGGGACAGGTTATCCGCGGAAGTTCTCAGGAGAAGCAAACACCCAGCTTGCCCGCATCCCTGGCGTCAATGATGCCCATGATGTGATGACGAATGGGCATCAATATAAAAATCCATGAACATCGCTCACACTATTGAGCAACTCAAGCGCTGTGCAGGCAGCCTGTTTGATTTGCGTGTGGTGGAGTGAATGGAAAAACTGGTTGAGGAAGAAAAGGAAGATTGCTCTTATGCGAGAAATCAGCTGTCTGTCT
>PWXL01000230.1 GCA_003561145.1 Candidatus Atribacteria bacterium | reverse complement strand
CAAACCTTTAAACAGATGCCGTTCGCGGATGTGTTATCGCGATATCTTAGCTTATCCCAGCGTACTAGAACCTGACGTACATTATACAACGTGCTCAACAGGCCGTCAACACCCCGAATTGAGTCATAGTAAGTGTTGCCGAAAAGGGTATCGATTCGTCACGATTAGTGTTACCGAAAGAGGGCAAGGTGACATGAGGCAGCATAGCGAAGTATGCCGGGGCGGTCCGGTTGCGTTATGCGCAGGCTGCACAACATGGGCGAATGTGCAGCAACGCAGGCGGGTGAGAGATAACGCCCTAGGTCGTCCGATAGCTCTGGCTAGATCGCCTGCGTTCTAGTAGTCGACAGTCACACCCCTCGCCCGCTGCGCCGAAGATCACCCACGGGCCAGGCAGCGCCTCCGCCAGCTTGCCACCGTCGCCGCCGTCCAGCAGCTTCTCGAGATGGGTCACACCCAGACGCAGATCTCCCGGATGCTCCGCCTCAGCGTCCGCACAGTCAACCAGTACAAGAACACTTACCCGCCGCGCAGAGAGACCAGGCAGACAAAGGGGACCTTTCAGCCCCCGAACGAGAAAGGATGTAGCACATGCAGGAAGCGAAAAAGTCAGAGAGATACGAGATCAGCCGTCTCAAGTACATGACCGGCATCCGCCTCTGGGTCGACGACCCAGAGTCTTTCCCCGAGGCCGCCGCCCGGTTGCTCCAGGCCGCTAACCGGGTCGAGCTCACGCCCGCCGTCATGCTCTTCGAGTTCGGCGAAGAGCAGTGGAACATCAGCCTGCTCGGCGAATACTAACCCGGCCCGAATTGTTTCCCGAAAAAAACGCCCCTTACTCCACCACCCCGCATTCATCGTAGACCATGAAGCTCCAGCCGCACTACTTCTGCCCCGGCCCCCACTCGTCATTGCGAGAAGCCCCGACGAGTCGGGGCGACGCGGCAATCTCGTCGTGCCCCGGCCAACCCCGAGCCCGGCCGCCGCGGATCCGCAAGGGCGACGTCAAAGCCTGCTACGTCCGGATCCGGCGGCGGTGGGTCAGCGTCGGCACCATCTGCCTCGACTGCGCCGAATTCGTCTCCGAACTCTGACACACCCCGGGGCTCACACTGGTGCCTGAGATCTTACCACCCTAGTGGGGTTCGACGGGTGTCAAACAGCCGCCCTGCCATTATCGACCGCCCCGTTGTAACTCTGAGCGACGCGAAGAATCTCACCAGTCGACAATCACCCCCCTCGCCTGGAGCGCAGGTATATGCTCGTTGATGGACTCGTCACTCAGTGGATTGTCGTTCAGCCAGACTTTGTCTCCCTCCCCAAGCCCCGGGTTATCCACCAGGGGCGATATGTCGCTTATCTGGTTCGATGCGAGCCGGAGCTCCGTCAGGTTTGTGAGGCCTGCCAGAGGAGAGATGTCGCTAATCTGGTTGCGATGGAGATAGAGGAGGGTCAGGTTGGCGAGCCCCCCCAAGGCAGATATGTCACTTATTTGGTTGAGATAGAGGTAGAGGTCCGTCAGGTTAGTGAGCCCTGACAGCGCCGAGATGTCGCCTATCTGGTTCAAGTGTAAGCTGAGAGAAACCAGGTTAGTGAGCACCGCCAGTGGGGATATGTCGCTTATCTGGTTAGCCGAAAGCCCGAGGCTCGTCAGGTTAGTGAGCCCTGCCAGCGGCGAGACATCGCTTATCTCGTTACTGTGGAGCGAGAGTTCCGTCAGGCTGGTCAGCCCGGCCAGGGGCGAGATATCCCCGATTTGGTTAGTCTGAAGCCAGAGCCTAGTCAGGTTGGTGAGGTCCGCGAGGGGGGATATGTCGCTTATCTGGTTATCCGTGATCAGGAGGCTGGTCAGGCTCGTAAGATTGGCCAGGGGCGAGATATCGCTGATCCGGTTATTCCAGGCGATAAGCTGCGTCAGCTCTGTCAGACCTGCCAGGGGCGATATGTCGCTTATCTTGTTACCCCCAATATTGAGGAATATGAGACCGCGGAGGTCTGTTAGAGGCGCGATATCGCTTATCTCCTCATTATGGCCAAGCCCGAGCGATGTCAGGTTAGTCAGGTTCGACACGGCCGAGATATCGCCTACCTCGTTGTCGCTGAGCTCAAGACTCGTCAGGTTGGCAAGGTTCGACACCGGCGACATGTCGCTTATCTGGTTACTCCAAAGGTCGAGCCACTTCAGGTTGGTAAGTGAGCCAACTGCCAGGATATCGCTTATCTGGTTGTGCCGGAGCCTGAGGTTACCCAAGCCCGTGAGGTCAGCCAGCGGCGAAATGTCGACTATCTGATTACGGTCAAGCCAGAGCGACGTCAGGTTGGTCAGGCTGGCCAGCGGCGAGACGTCGCTGATCTGGTTATCATCAAGGTAGAGCTGAGTCAGGCTGGTGAGGCCGGCCAGAGGCGATATGTCGCTTATCTCATTCTCATGCAGGTAGAGCCATTCCAGATTGCTCAGGCCGGCCAGAGGCGAGATGTCGCTGATCTGATTAGACCCAAGCGTGAGCCAAGTCAGGTTGGTGAGTTCGGATAGAGGCGCGACATCGCTTATCTGATTATCCCGAAGGCCGAGGGTGTACAGGTTGGTTAGGCCGGCCAGCGCTGAGATGCTGCTTATCTGGTTATCCCCAAGGTACAACCAGTCCACGCTAGCGAGTCCGGCCAGCGCCGAGATGTTGCTTATCTGATTACCCCGAAGGAAGAGGTAAGTCAGGTTGGTGAGCCCTGCCAGGGGCGAGATGTCGCTTATCTCGTTATCCCCAAGCTCGAGGTCAGTCAGGTTGGTGAGCCCTGCCAGGGGCGAGATGTCGCTTATCTCATTATCCGAGAGGTTGATCCGTGTGAGGCCGCTCACGTATTCCAGGCCGGTCAGATCGGATATGCCCCTTTCTTCAGCCTCAAACTCACTGAGCCCCTCTAGATCCACCGGATAGATATCCCCCGTCGGCTTGCCAATGGCCTCCCTTACCGCAGCCTCAAGGTTGGCGTCGGCGAAGTATACGACCTCGAGTTCAAAACCTGCAGTGATCGAGTAGTCCCCCTCAATGGTGATGGTAGTCTCAGCGGCCTCGGGATCGGCAACAGTGCCAACATCCCCCGTCCAACCGATGAATCGATGTCCCTCATCGGCAACGGCCTCCAGCTCAACTACCGTCCCGGCGCTGTACTCGAATGTAGCCTCTCCCGGAGCAGTCACCACACCCCCAGGCGTGCTGGTCACTGTCAACCTGTACACATCGTCGGGAATCCCGCATCCAGCCACCGATCCGATCAGGGCCGCGACAATCAGGATCGGTAGCACCCTCTCCAAGAACGGTCTCCTAGACTCATACATCTTCTTCATGTGTCACCTCCTTTCGTCATTATCTATCGCTATAGACTAACTTGTCAATACCCCGCTCCTGTCAAACGAGTTGGCAGAGCTCCCCAGCCAGCCAGGTTCACCGGCAAGGTCACCAACCCAGTTAGCCCGCTTGGTCAACACCACCCCACGGCCAAGGGCCCCTGGAGGGATTCGCGAGCACGGTGGCCCTCTAAGGACCCCCTGGCCGGCCCTGAGGGCAATCAGGCGCCGGCGCAGCGCACGGCGCAGGCCATGACGGTGGTCATCAAACGGCAACCCTAGGTGATCTCCGACGGGCCTCCAAGCTACGGTGGTCGACTTCCGGCAACCTTGGGTGCTCTGCCCGGCTTCTGCCACAGTCGTCGGCCAACACCAAGAGGTTCAGGGCCGGCAACAGATAGAGCTACTACGTGTTCGCACAGAGATCAGGAGCGCTCAGCGTTACCCGTCCTGGGATCGCGAGCGCTTCTGACCAGCCCGGCCACATCTGACAGTCATCAGTTACCTGAGATGGACAATGCGGGCATTAGTGCAATCTTCGCTCAGGCATGCTTCATAGCTCGGCCTCGGCTTCTCCTTGCCCATATGGCCAATGCAACAAGGCCCAATAAGCCTACCATAAGCATCTTCTCCGCAGCAGTAGTGTTGACAACCATGGCGCCCATAGCCACAGGCGGCAGCAGCCCGATCCAAACTACCGGCTTGAGCGTGGGATGCTCAGTTGTGAACTCGGCGATCGGAGGGCTCACCTTGTTGTAGAAGGCGACGAAGGCTCGGCCGATTGGGTTGTGCATAAGGTGTTCATCTCTGAACGCACGCAGAACTTGCACCTCATCTGCCATCGGCGTGCCATAGGTTGCAGTGGCGATGAAGCATTCGCGTGCAGCGCTGAAGTCTGCGGTGATCGAGTGATCGCCGTTCATAACGATGGTAGTTTCCGCGGCATCGGCGTCTCCAATGCTGCCAACATCGCCGGTCCATCTGACAAACCGGTAGCCTTCATCTGCTTCTGCAGCCAAACTGACCACTGTTCCCTCTTCATATTGGAAAGCTCCCTCTCCTGGAAGGATCACTGAACCGCCAGCGGTGCTGGAGATAGTGAGATGATAGTGAGCCGGATTCTGGACCACAACGTTGACCTCTGCCCAGGCGTGGTTGTTGGAAAACCGTCTGTGGTCATAAGCCTTGGCTCGGATAAGGTATTCGCCATCAGCAAGTAGAGTGGTATCCAAAGGAAGACTCCACTGATTACCTTCCTGGCGGACAGGCCAAGTGTCGTCGCCAACCAGCACATTTCCGACAAAATAGCGGTCAACGAAGAATTCAACAGCATCTACTCCCACATTGTCAACGGCCGT